>JAFIEG010000132.1 GCA_020832665.1 Pararhodobacter sp.
GGGGCGGGCTGGGGGGGGGGGGCGGCGCCCCCCCAAGGCCCCCCCCGCGTGGGGTGGGGCGCGCCCCCTCCCTGGACCCTCCCGGCGCGCCGGGGCGAGAGGTGGTGCGATGGCCGATGATGGTATTCCTTGCCTGTGGATGCGCGGCGGCACCTCGAAGGGGGCGTATTTCCTTGCAGGTGACCTGCCCGCCGATCCGTCCGCGCGCGATGCGCTGCTCTTGCGCGTCATGGGCAGCCCCGATCCGCGGCAGATCGACGGCATTGGCGGCGGCGATCCGTTGAGCTCGAAGGTGGCGATCCTGGCGCCCTCATCGCGCGCAGATGCAGATATCGACTATCTTTTCCTGCAGGTCTTTACCGACCGGGCACTGGTCAGCGACGCCCAGCCTTGCGGCAATATCCTGGCGGGCGTGGGCCCGGCAGCGATCGAGCGCGGGCTGGTGGCGGCGCGCGACAGTACGACAACGGTGCGCATCCACATGCTCAATACCGGTGAGATCGCGTTGGCCGAGATCCGCACGCCGGGTGGGCGCGTCAGCTATGAGGGCGAGGCGCGCATCGACGGTGTGCCGGGTTCTCACGCGCCGGTGGCGTTGATGTTCGAAAAGATCGCGGGCGCGATGTGCGGGGCGATGCTGCCCACTGGCCGCGCGGTCGATGTGATCGACGGTTTTTCCTGCACGCTGATCGACAACGGCATGCCGGTGGTAGTGCTGCGGGCCGAAGATTTCGGGCTGAGCGGGCAGGAAAGCCCCGCCGAGATCGAGGCGATGCAAGATCTGAAGAAGCGGATCGAGGCAATCCGGCTTCGGGCCGGGGCGATGATGAATCTGGGCGATGTATCGGCGGCTTCGGTTCCGAAGATGACGCTGGTCTCGGCGCCGCGGTCAGGCGGAGCCATCGCAACACGCAGCCTGATCCCGCATCGCGTCCATGCCGGGATCGGCGTGCTGGCCGCGGTCAGCACCGCCACCGCCTGCACCCTGCCCGAAAGCCCGGCGGCCGGGCTTGCGCGGCTGCCCGCCGACGGGCGGTTCCTGATCGAGCATCCGGGCGGGGTGGCCGAAGTGCTGCTGCGCATCGACGGCGGCAAGGTGATCGCCGCGGGCACCTTGCGCACCGCGCGCAAACTCTTCGACGGGCGGGTCTTTCCGGCCCCGGTGCGGTGAGGGGGGCGGCGTTCAGGCCAGGCCCAGCATGCGAATCGCCACCGGCAGCGTGAAGAAACTCGCGAGCGTTGCCGCCATCAGCGCGACCGCGGCCAACCGGCCGGAAACAGCGCCCGCGCGCGCGCAAAGCAGCGGGAAGATCGTCACCATCGGCATGGCGGCAAACAGTATGCCGGCGCCGGTCAGTGGCGAGGCCGCACCGGGAAGCGCCGCCGCAGCAGCCCAGACGGCCAGCGGGTGCAGCGCCAGCTTGCCGGCCAGGATCAGCGCCACCGGCCGCGCTCGCGCGCCGCCGGACAGACTGGCCAGCATCCCGCCTATGACCAGAAGCGCCAGCGGCGAGGCGATTTGCGCCAACAGCCCCAGCGTGGCTGTCGCGACCCCGGGCAGCGTGATCCCCAGCGCCGAAGCCGTCACCCCCGCCGCCAGCGCAAGGATCAGTGGGTTGCGTGCAAGATCGGCGGCCAGTGCTCGCCCCGATACACCACCCGATTGCACCCTCGCCAACAGTATCAGGCCGATGGGCAGGATGACCAGATTCTCTACCATCATGGCATGCGCAAAAACCGTTGTCGCCGCCTGCGAGCCCAGCAGCGCCTGGCCGATAGGGAACCCCATGAAGCCGCTGTTGGACATCGACACGCCGATAGCAATGACCGCGATTTCAGGCCGGTCCAGCCGAAAGACGAAGCGTGCGAGCACAACGCACAATCCCATCGTCGCCAGTGACCCGGCGGCATAGGCCAGTAGCAAAGCCCGGTCGAAGAACTCGGCCGGCGATGCCCCGGTGAGAGCGAGGAAGATCAGTGCCGGCAGCGCCAGGCGGATCACCAGTGCGCCCAGGGCCGGCACCGCCTGAGCCGGTACAAGGCCCAGACGCACCGCCCCGAAGCCCAGCCCGATCACCGCGAAGAGCGGCACCAGCGTGTCAATCAGTGTCATCCGCCCCCCTTGGCGTCGGTCATTGCATAGCCGGATACGGGATGCGCAAGACAATCACCGCCAGAACACCCATCATGATCAGATCGAAGACACAAGGCGAGGCAAGCTTGCCCGGCGCGGCGGCTACGGGCATCGATAAAACGACAGGCGCCGGCAATGTTGCTTGACAGGTTCCTGTCGCCTCCGCACGCTGAAAGAAAAGGAGGAGCGCCGGCGCCGCACGAATTGGTGCGTGCTGTCGGCGCGACGCGAATGAGTGTATCTGACCCGATCCACAACCCCGATGTGCGGCAGAAATTGCCCAACCTGCGCCACTTGCGGATTCTGGACGTGGCGGTGCGCGAACGCTCGATGTTGCGCGCGGCACAGAGTGTGCACATTTCGCAGCCGGCGGCCTCGCAGGCGATGGCCCGGTTGCGGCAGGTCTTCGGGGCGCGGCTGATGGAGCGGGTGGGCAACGCCGTCGTGGTCACGCCCGAAGGGCGGATCGTTGTTGCGCGTGCGCGGCGGGCGCTGGGCCATCTGGGCGATCTGGGACCACTCTTGCGTCAGCGCACAGGTGCGGACCGCGTGCGCGCGGCAAGTCTGCTGGAGCGATACGCCAGCACCAGCCAGTTGCGGGCGCTGGCCACGGTTGCCGCCACCGGTAGTTTCGCCGCCGCCGCGCGCCGGCTGGGGCAGAGCGATTCCTCGCTACAGCGCGCCTGCCGCGAGATCGAGCGCATCATGGGGCTTGCCCTTTTCGAGGGCGGCCAGCAGGCCCGCGTGCTGAGCGCGGCCGGGCAGGTCGTGGCGGCGCGGGCCAGCCTGGCGCTGAAGGAGCTTGCCACCGCGCATGCCGAACTGCGCGAGCGTGCGGGGCTGTTCGATGGCCGCCTTGTCATCGGTGCGCTGCCCCTGTCGCGCACAAGGCTGCTGCCCGAGGCTGTGGTTAGACTGATGAACGACTTCCCCGACGCGCGGATTGAAATCATTGACGGCGCCTATGAAAAGCTGGTCGAGCAACTGTGCTTCGGCAATTGCGATCTGATCGTCGGCGCCCTGCGCGGCGCGGACCGGGCGCCGGGGCTGAACGAGCGCACGCTGTTTCAGGACACGCTGCATATCGTGGCGCGTCATGGTCACCCTCTGGCCGGGCGGCGGCTGGCGGGAGAAGAGTTGCGCCATTTCCCCTGGATCCTGCCGCGCCGCGATTCACCGGCGCGCCGTGTCTTCGAATCCTTCGCCAGCGCCCACGGGCTGAGCACTGCCGCGCGCGGGCATGTCGAGACCGGCTCGCTGGTGGCGCTGCGCGGCATCCTAATGCGATCGGACGCGCTGACCCTGATTTCCCTGCGCCAGATCGGTCACGAGGTGGCGCAGAATTTGCTGGTGCCGCTGGATTTCGAGGTTTCGGGCACGAGTCGCGAAATCGGCGTCACCGAATTGTCGGGCGTCTTGCCCACGCGGCTGCACGCGGCGTTCATGGACCATCTTGCCGCTGTCGCCCGGCTGGATCGGCCCGCCACGATACGCGCACTGGCGAGCGTTCGGTGATGGGCGACTTGCCCATTGGTTATGACATGCCCGGATTTTCCATGAGTGAGTACGCCAGCATCATTTGTCTTCGCAGGGGCGACCCGCCATTCTTTGCGCTGGCATGTGCTGCCCGTGCTCCTGTCCGCGCCGGGAAGGGGCTCGGGGAGAAAAAGTTGAAGCGCCACGCATGGGTTCGACACCCTTCAAGGCGATGGCCTGTCCCGCGCGGGACGGGCGAAATCGTTCCCCGGCGGACATCAGGCAGGCGGGCGTGTATACAGTAAGCACGCCGATGCGCGTCAAAATCCTTGCGGGCGCGTAGTTTTGGTGCATGATGTATACAGCAGACTCCGGACATGAACCGGAACAAAGGGGAGGAGAACCATGAGACGCAGAACCCTTCTGGCGAGCATAAGCGCCGCCGCGATGGTGCTTGGCGCGACGACCGCCGCCTCGGCGCAGGATGTGATCCGCCTGGGCGCCGCCGCGCCCAAGACCGGCCCGCTGGCCGGCGGCGCCGATGTGACCCACTGGCCTGCCGTGCGGCTTTGGGTGCATCAGGTCAACGAGCGCGGCGGGTTGCAGTTGGCCGACGGGCCGGCGATGGTCGAGCTGATCGAATATGACGACCAGACAAACCCGCAGCAGGCGATTCAGGCGGCGCAGCGCATGGCGACGCAGGATCAGGTCGATTTCATGGTCGCGCCCTATTCGACGGGGCTGAACCTAGCTGCGGCGCCGATCTTCAATCAGCTGGGCTACCCGCAGATCACCGGCACCAATGTCACCAACCAGCAGCCCGAGCTTGCCGCGAATTTCCCGGGCATGTTCTTTGTTCTGGGGCGCACCGGCGGCATGGCCGAGGATACCGCGCAGGTTCTGGTCGATCTGCGCGACGCAGGCGAGATCGGCAACCGGGTGGCGCTGGTCAATGTGGCCGACGCGTTCGGGATCGAGATGGTGGGCATTTCGCGCGGTGTGCTCGAAGAGAACGGCTTCGAGATCGTCTACGAGACGTCCTATCCGCTGGGCACGCAGGATCTGGCGCCGGTCATCGATGGGGCCAGGGCGGCCGAGCCCGATGCCTTCATCGCCTGGTCCTATCCGGGCGACACCTTCGCGCTGACCGATCAGGCGATCGTGCAGAATTTCGCGCCTTCGGTCTTCTTTACCGCCGTCGCCACCGCCTTTCCGTCGTATTACGGGCGCTTCGGCGAGGCCGCCGAGGGGGTGATGGGCATGGGCGGCGTCAACCCCGACGACCCGCGCTTTCAGGAATTCGCGAGCGCGCATGAGGAACTCGCCGGGCAGGGGCCCGACTACTGGGCCTCGGCCGCGACCTATGCGACGCTGGAAATCCTGGGCCAGGCGATCGAGGCGACGGGCTCGCGTGACCGCGCCGTGGTCATGGAATACCTGCAGGACCGCTCGAACAGCTATGACACGGTGCTTGGCCCCGTCGAGTTCAACGAGAACAATGACAACGAACGCTACTGGACCGTCGGCCAGTGGCAGGACGGTGTCTTTCGCGGCGTTGCGGCGCGCGGGCGCGAGGGGGTGTCCGAGATCGTCCTGAAGGACGGCTGGGAGTGAAACGCAGCCGGGCGGCGCGCCCCCCCCCCCCCCCCCCCCCCGCCCGGCGGCGGGCCCCCCCCATGTTCATCCAGATCAACCGGCGGTTGGGGGGGGGGCCCGAGGCGCGGATCGGCC
>JAFIEG010000038.1 GCA_020832665.1 Pararhodobacter sp.
TTTGGTTTGCTGGGCGCGGAACCTGGTTTGGCGGCACTCGATACCGAGCGCCCTGAAACCCTCGGCAGTGCCGAGCGGGGCTTGCGCCGCCGCGCACGCGTTCGGCGCAAGCCCGTCGGATCAGAAGCCGAACGACACGCCCAGCGCAACGCCAGTGCCGCGAACGGCCGCGCCACCGCGGGAGCGCGCGTGCAGCACTTCGCCGGTCAGGATCATGTTGTTCTGCATCATGTGCGAAACACCGACACCTGCAACCCAGCCGTTGTCGCTGCGCCGGTCGCCGCCGCCAATGGCGTCATGGCTCACATGGGCAACACCGATCGAGCCGAAACCCCAGAGGCGACCTTCGTTGTCCAGCTTCGGGCCGGCCCGAAGCCGTGCCATGCCGCCCCAGTTGATGTCGCGGTTGGCGGCGGTCTGATTGAAACCAGGTGCAACCATCAGTTCGCCACCGGCGACCCAGCCGCCCATATCCACATTGTAGCCGCCATGCACCGCCGCGCCAACACCGGACTCACTGTCGCCGTCACGGGTGACACGGCCGAAACCAACGGTCGCGCCGATATAGGGACCTGTCCAATCAACACTGACGGGCGCCGGCGCCGGCGCGGGCGCCGGAACGTAGGGCTCAGAAGGCGGAGCGCTTAATGTACCTGCGAATGCGGGTGCCGAAAAACCCGCTAGAAGCACGATGGCTATCAGTTTTTTCATCTGCCGTTTCCTTTCGGGCCTTGCCTGAGGCCGCTTTACTTCCTGGAGTGTAATGCGTGAGCCCTCGAAAAGGTTCCTGCACCCACCACACATCGGCAGAAAATGCACCTGTTCGTTATATTGCGCAACCGGGACGGGCATCACTTCTCTGGCAGCGGCAATTTCTTGCGCAAAGCCCGATCAACAGTTTATCACCAGGATGTGATTCATTCCCGGAACTGCCGGAAGAAATTGGCACTTTCGGCGCCGGCTGGTGCTCTGGCGCCGCCTCGGGAAGTGCGCCGGCTCCAGGCCGAAAACCATGTGTAACAGGATCAGCCGATGAAGCGCTGCATGCTGTCTGGTTTGCCACCGGCAACTGCTCTGCCGGGGTGATTCGGCAGCCCCGGTCGGGTAGGCGCAGCATCATGACGGGGCGTTTCGAAAGGGGCGTTCACACGCCATTCGGGATATCCCCGGGGCTGGACAACCCGGAGCCGAAATGCCGGTTCTGCCCCTGACCCGGCGCTACACAGTCAGCGCTATTGCCGTGCCCCAGGGGTCGCGCAGAACCGTCTCTTCGCCTTCTTTGGCGACGGGGATGCCGGCTGCCTCGGCGCGATCGAGAATGGCCGCGCGTGTCGACGGATTGCGGGCGACAATCTCGACCGCCCCGAGCCCCGCAGCCCTCGCAGGCCGTAGCCCGGCGTGACGGCTGTTCCAGATATTGCCGGCCAGATGGTGGTGGTAGCCACCGCTGCCGAAGAAGCTGGCGCCGGGGTAGCGGCTGGCGATGTCGAGGCCCAGGATGTCACTGTAGAAGCCATCGGCCGCGCCGGTGTCGCCCACCTGCAGATGCACATGGCCGATGATCCCGCCTTCGGGAAAACCCGTCTGGCCGCTCGTGCCCGCTGCAAGCAGGTCGGGGATATCCAGCGGCTCGGTTGCCATGTGGATCTGTCCGTTAGCGTCGCGCCAGCGCGACATCGGACGGTCGGCATAGATTTCTATCCCGTTGCCTTCGGGGTCGGCAAGGTAGAGCGCCTCGCTGACGATGTGATCCGAGGCGCCCTGCAGCTTCACGCCCTGCTTGATGGCATGGGCCAGCCAGCGGGCCAGATCGACGCGCGTGGGCAACAGGAATGCGGTGTGGAACAGGCCGGCATTGCGCGGGTTGCGCGGCGTTGCCGCAGGGTCGGCCAGCAGCTCCAGCAGCGGGGCCGTTCCGGCCCCCAGCGTGATCGTTCGCGCGCTGCGGTCGATCACCGCCAGCCCGATCACGCGCTGATAGAAATCCGACACCTTGTCCAGATCGCGGACGCGCAGGTGCACGCGCCCGATACGCAGGGGGGCACTGGCGTGGTTGAAAAACTCGTCGGTCATCATCGCCTCCAGCGGAAGGGTGGGTGGCCGGAACCTTTGGGCACCGGCCTTGAAGTTTTCAGCGCTCGCGGCCCAGCGCGAAGGCGCCATTGCCCAGAAGCGCCTGCACGATCAGTGCCACAGACCAGAATGCGGGGAATTCCCAGCCGCCGCCCTCGTTCGAGAAGAAGAAGCCGGCGCCCCAATGTGGGTAGATCGAGCCCAGCAGGATCGGCAGCAGCGCCAGCGACACCCAGCGCGACCACAGGCCGAGGATCAGCGCGATGCCGCCAAGCAGTTCGGCGATAATGACGACATAGGCAAGGAAGCCCGGAAAGCCGAGGCTTTAAAAAAAGGCGACAGTGCCCGCCGGGGTGAAGACGATCTTCATCCAGGCATGCGCCAGGAAAAAGATGCCCATTGTTACGCGCAGCATGGCGGCGGCGAGATCGGCATTGTGGATACCGGCAAGCAGGTTTGCTCGGTCGCTGGACGGGGTGGCGTAAGTCATCTCAATTCTCCTCATGATGCACTGGCATCGTTGTGTGCTTCGATGCCGGCAACATGACGCCGGGCCGTTGGAATGATAATCTGCCAAGTGAGAAGATGATTGCATCCGAAATGGAAGAAATTCACCAACCTACATCCCAGGGCGGCGTGCCGCGATAGCGCTCGGCCAGGAAATCGACCAGCATGCACACCTTGGCGGCCAGATGGCGGCTGTGCGGGTACAGGGCATGCACGCCATAGGGCTCGGGCTCGAATTCGCGCAGCACCTGCCGCACGCGGCCCGCGCGCAGGGCATCGCCGGCGACGAAGCTGGGCACGCAGGCCAGGCCCAGCCCTGCCTCGGCCGCGCTCAGGCAGGCCTGGGCGTTGGAATAGCGCAGCCGGCCGCGCACCGGCACGGCGACGGCTTTGCCGTCCAACCGGAATGGCCAGCGCTCGGGTTCACGGAAATTGGTATCGAGGATGCAGCCATGCGCGGCAACATCCTGCGGGGTCTGTGGCGTGCCATGTTCCGCCAGCCAGTCCGGTGACGCGACGGTGATGATCCGCACCGCGCAAAGCTTGCGCGCGATCATGCTGGAATCGCCGGGCCGGCCCACGCGGATGGCCATGTCGAAGCCCTCATCGACCAGATTCACCACCCGGTCGGAGAAGCTGACATCGAGCGCGATCTCGGGCCAGCGCAGGGCAAAATCGTTCAGGATCGGGGTCAGTTCCAGCCCGCCGAAGGTCAGTGGTGCCGTCAGCCGCAGCCGCCCGCGCGGGGCTTGCGTGACATCGCGCACCGCCTCGTCGAGGCTGTCGAACTCATCCAGCAGCGGGCGCAGCCGGTGGTAATAGGCCTGCCCGGCCTCGGTGGGCGAGACGGCGCGCGTGGTGCGGTTCAGCAGCCGCACGCCCAGCGCGCCTTCCAGCCGCGAAACCAGTTTCGATGCCTGCCCCGAGGTGGTGCCCAGCCGGTTTGCGGCGGCGGTAAAGGTGCCGGTTTCCATCACGTTGGCGAACATCCGGTCACAGGTGAGGCGGTCCATGAATTCCTGCCAGAATTGAATAAAAAGAGGCGCCGAGAGGGTATATTAAGTCGACTTTGGATGAAAAGACAGAAGCGGCGCGTTTTCTCGCCGTGTCGGTCCGTCAAACCCGCGCCGCAAGTGCGGGTTGACGCCGTGGCACCGCTCCACTTTGCTGTCGGCGGGCAGCGGCAGGACCGGCCACAGCGGGCGGGCAAGCGGAGCGGCGAGAATGGACCCACGCATTCGACTCAGGCATCTTCGCTTCTTCCTGGCGGTTGCGCATCGCGGCTCGGTGACGCGGGCCGCCGAGGCGCTGAACACCGTGCAGCCCTCGGTATCGCGCACGATCGCCGAGTTGGAAGCGATCATTGGCAAGCCCCTCTTTTCGCGCAGCAGGCGCGGGCTGGTGCCGACCGCAGCGGGCGAAACCCTGCTGCAATTCGTTGATTCGGGCCTTGCCCAGATTTCCGAAGGGGTGGCGCAAAGCACCGGGCGCGGGGCGGGCGCGGTGGTCTCGGTCGGTATCCTGCCCAATGTCGCCAGTGCGCTGGCCCCGCAGGTGGTTGCCCGCTTCAAGCAAGGCGACCCGCAGACCATCGTGCGACTGCACACCGGCCTTGCAACGCAGATACTGGCCATGTTGCGTTCGGGTGAGATCGATTTCATCGTCGGTCGCCTGATGGAGGCCGAGCGCATTCACGGGCTCAACTTCGATCATCTTTACGACGAGCGCCTTGCCGTCGCCTGCCGGGCCGACCATCCGTTGGCCAGGCTTGACGCACCAACGCTTTTCGACGTGGCCGGGTACGAGGTTATCCTGCCTTTGCCGGGCACGATCATCCGCAAGGAACTAAACCGGCATCTGGTGAAGATCGGCCTGACCGGGTTTCGAAACGTGCTGGAGACGATCTCGTTCGAATTCGCGCGCCGCTATGCCGCGAACACCGAGGCGGTGATCATCCTGCCCTATGGCGCGCTGAAACCCGATATCGAAACCGGTATGCTGTTCGAGCTGGATGTCGCCGGCGACCAGTTGATGGGCCCGGTGGGAATGACGCATGTTCCCGACAGGAAACTTTCTCCGCCGGCGCGCCGCCTGATGAATCTTTTCCGCGAAATATCAGAGCCGCTGCGGGCGTCATAGCGGTTTCGCTATAGGTTTTTTGCATATTGCATTTTACATGCCATCCCGTGCTGCGATGATGGTGCCAGACGCCTCCGGCACAAGCTCCGGCCAGGCGCAGCCAGGGAGGGAAACAATGTTTGCCAAAATCAGGCGCGCAGGCGCCGTCGCGGCCTTGATGGCGCTGGGCGCAACCGGAATGACCGGCGCACAAGCGCAGAGTTATATCATCGAGGGGGCCTCGCCGGCCTCGCTGACCGGAATCATCCCGCAAACGCTGGCGCAATATGCCGCCCGAGAGGGAGTGGATCTTCAGGTGGTGCTTGGGCAGACGGCCACGCGCTCGGTGCTCAAGATCGGTGCGCGGCAGATCGGATTCTCGAATGTGCCGCCGCCGGCATTTGCCGCCATGCGGCGCGGGGTCGGCCCCTATGCCGATCAGGCCGATGCCGCACGGGCGCTGTCGGAGAATGTGCGCGCGCTCTTTGCCTTTCCCGGCGGCACCTTCCACGCCATCGTCTGGGCCGATAGCGGCATCGAAAGCTGGGATGACGTTGCCGGACGCCGGATCTATATCGGCCCGCCTGCCGGCGCGGCGAGCGCGATGATTCAGGGCATGGTCGAGCTGTCCACCGGCGGGCTGCGCGCTGGCGATGGCTATGAGGGCATGCGCGCGCCCTGGGGCGCGGCCCAGCAGGCCTTTCAGGACGGGCAGTATGATGTCTATGTCGCCGCCGTCGCCGTGGGGCAGCAGGCGCTCAACGAACTCAGCCTGACGCGCCCGATCCGCATTCTTGGCGTGCCCGAGGAGATCGTGGAATCCGATGCCTATGCCGCCTATCTGGAAGACCAGTCGCTGGCGGCGGCCACGATCCCGGCGGGCACCTATGAGGGGCAGGTCAACAGCGATCGTGACCTGTTCACCCCCGTTACCACGATGATGATGGCCACCCATGACGAGATACCCGAAGAGGTCGCCTATACGCTGACCCGCGTCTATTGGGAAAACCTCGACGAGATGGTGGCGAACAACGCGCTGATGCGCACCGTGCGCGAGGTCACCCCCTTCCAGGGCGTCAACGCACCGCTGCACCCGGGCGCGCTGCGTTATTACCGCGAGGTCGGCATCGACGTGCCCGAGGCGCTGCTGCCCGAGGGCGAGGGCTGACGCGCGGCGCACGCACCTGGCCCCGGTCCCATGCGGCGCAGCGGGGCCGAGCCATGACGACAGCACCATGCGGCACGGCTGGCAGTGCCAAGCCAGCCCGGGAGCGAAGCAATGACCCACTATGCCAAGGCGCTTGCCGCGCTGATCTTCCTGTTCGGTCTTTTCATCGCGGTCATCGGCATTCTCAATGTGCTTCCCGCCTGGGGCCCGATGCCGCGCGTGGGGCCCTTCCCGGTCGAATGGTACCGGGCGCTGTTCTTCTTCGCCTGCATGATGATTATCATCCTGACGCAGGCGCTGCACTGGGCGCAGGCCCCGGCATGGGGGCCGCTGCCGCCGGTGTTTCATGCCGTGCTTGCCGGGCTGACGGCGTGGTTCTGCTTCGACTATTTCATCGTGAACCGCATCCTTGCGGAATCGATCATGTTCTTCTCAGCGCGCGAAGCCTGGATCGCCAGCGGCATGACCGCCATCGTGCTGTGGGCCTGCTGGCGGGCCTGGGGGTTTCCGATCGCACTGCTGGGTGGGCTGGCCTTTCTCTATCTGGTGACCGGCGAGCACTGGCCCGGCGTGCTGGCGACCGTGCCGACGAATATCGTCGATACCATCGCGGTCAACATCTGGTATGACACCGATCAGGGCATGCTGGGCTCGATCATGGGCATTGTGCTGGGAACGGTGCTGCCCTTCATCATACTCGGTGCTATCCTCGAAGGCTGCGGGGCAGGGGCCTCGATGATCCGCATCTCGTTTCGCCTGCTGCACCGGCTGCGCGGCGGCCCGGCCTATGCCGCCGTCAGCGCCTCGGCGCTTTTCGGCACGGTTTCGGGTTCGGCGGTGGCCAATGTCGTGGGCACCGGCGTTGTGACCATTCCAATGATCAAGCGGCGCGGCTTTCCGGCCAATTTCGCCGGTGCGGTCGAGGCCAGCGCCTCGACTGGCGGTCAGATCCTGCCACCCATCATGGGTGCCGCGGCGTTGGTCATGGCTGATTATGTGGGCGTCAGCTACCTGACCGTCATCACCGCCGTGCTGGTGCCGGCGATTGCCTATTACGCAAGCCTGGTGCTGGCCATCTTTTTCGAGGCAAATCGGCTGGAACTGGTCGATCACGATGCGCAGGAGATCGAGGTCACGCGCCAGGACTGGCTGAACCTCATCCTGGTGGTGGCGCCGATCGCGATGGTGGTCTGGCTGCTCATCGGCGGGCAGTCGCCGGCCGGCGCCTCGATCGCGGCCATCGGCGTGCTGATTCCGCTGAGCTTCATCAACCCCGAGATCCGCCGCAAACCCTGGCAGCTGATCGTGGCGTTGTCGAATGGCGGGCGCACTGTGGGGCAACTGGCGATTGCGATTGCCATCGTCGGTATCGTCGTCTCTACCCTGGCGGCCACCGGCGTGCCCACGAAATTCGCCGTGCTGCTTTCGGCCGCCACGGACAGCTCGCTTCTTGCCGCGCTCGTCATCGCCGCCGTCGGCTGTGTCGTGTTGGGCATGGGTATGCCGACTCTGCCCGCCTATATCGCGATCATCGTCATCATCGGCCCGACATTGCAGGGCTTCGGCATGGAGCCGCTGACTGCGCATATGTTTGTCTTCTTCTTCGGCGTGGCCTCGGTGATCACCCCGCCAGTGGCGATAGCCGCCTATGCCGCGGCTGCCATAGCCAAGGGCAAGCCGGTGATGACATCGGTTGAATGCGTGCGCATCGGTGGCATGCTGTTTCTCATCCCATTCGCCTTTGCCTTCAGCCCCGAACTACTTGTCGGCGCCACCGGCCCGATGGAGCCGGTGGCGCTGGCGCTGGCGTCGGCGCGTCTGCTGCTGGCGCTCTACATGTGCTCAAGCGCGCTGATCGGGTTCGACCGCGCGCGGCTTTCGGGCATCGAACGCCTGCTGCGCCTTGGCGCCACCGTGCTGCTGATCGCGGCCGATCCCGGGGTGCAGATCATGGGGGTGGCGCTGGGGCTGGCGTTGCTGGCCTGGCATCTGCTTCGGGCCCGGCCCGGCAACGCCCGCCGCGCCGAAAACTGAAAACAAGCCAATCTCATTGGCAGGAACGGGATCGATACTCATGCGCAAGACCAGGAACATTCTGTTCATCATGTTTGATCAGCTTCGCTGGGACTATCTGAGCTGTGCCGGGCACCCGCATCTGCACACGCCCAATATCGACCGCATCGCCGGCATGGGGGTGCGCTTCTCGCGCGCCTATGTGCAATCGCCGATCTGTGGTTCGTCGCGCATGAGCTTCTATACCGGGCGCTATGTGCATTCGCATGGCGCGCAGCGCAACAACTACCCGCTCAAGGTGGGTGAGCAGACCCTGGGCGACCATCTGCGCGCGAACGGGATGGACGCCTTTCTCATCGGAAAGACCCATATGGAAGCCGATGCGAAGGGCATGGAAAGGCTGGGCATCGCGCCCGAATCGGTGATCGGCGCGCGCGTGGCCGAATGCGGCTTCGACGTGGTGGTGCGCGATGACGGGCTGTGGCCCGAAGGCCTCGACGGGTTTTATGACGAGCGCCGCTCGCCCTATAACGAATATCTGCGCGCGCGCGGCTACCCGCCCGCCAACCCGTGGAGCGAGCACGCCAATGCCGGCATCACTGATGAGGGCGACATCGCGTCGGGCTGGCTGATGCAGAACGCGCTGATGCCCGCCAATGTGCGCGAGGAAGACAGCGAAACCCCCTGGCTGACCCGCGAATGCATCGATTTCCTGCGCCGGCAGACGGGCGCCGAGCGGCCCTGGATGGCGCATCTTTCCTATATCAAGCCGCACTGGCCCTATATCGTGCCCGCGCCCTACAATGACATGTATGGCGCCAATCATGTGCCCGCACCGCTGCGCAGCGAGGCCGAGCGCGGCGATCCGCACCCGATCTACGCCGCCTATATGGATACACTGGTTGCGCGCGCCTTTTCGCGCGACGAGGTGCGCCAGAAGGTGGTGCCCGCCTACATGGCGCTGATCAAGCAATGCGACGACCAGATCGGCGTGCTGCTCGCGCATCTGGAGGCGAGCGGGCAACTCGACGACACGATGATCGTGCTGACCTCGGATCATGGCGATTATCTGGGCGATCACTGGCTGGGCGAGAAGAATTTCTTCCACGAATGCGCGGTAAAGATCCCGATGATCGTCTATGACCCCAGCCCCGAGGCCGACGCCACCCGCGGCACCGTTTGCGATGAGCTGGTCGAAAGCATCGACCTGGCAGCGACCTTCGTCGAGATGACGGGCGCGAAGGTGCCCGATCACGTCATCGAGGGCCGCTCGCTCATGCCCTTCCTGCATGGGCGCGCCCCGCAAGACTGGCGCGACTTCGTGATCTGCGAATTCGATTATACTGCCACGCCGATGATGGGCAGGCTGGGCGTGGCGCCGCGCGATGCGCGGCTGTTCATGGTGGCCGATCGCGATTGGAAGCTGATCCACCCCGAGGGTGGCTTCGCGCCCATGCTGTTCGATCTCAGGAACGACCCCGACGAGTTCCACGACCTTGGCCAGAGCCCGGATCACGCCGAAATTCGCGCCATGATGTATGATCGGCTGGGCCAATGGGCGCGGCGGCTGTCGCAACGCACCACTTTGTCGGATGACGAGGTTCTCGCCCTGAGCGGGAAGTCGCAGCGCAGGGGCATCCTTCTGGGGCTGTTCGACGGCTCCGAGGTTGACCAGGCGCTTCAGTCGAAACTCGGCGGCCGCGCTGGCGCGCGCTATGTGTGATGCCGGAATCGGTTAGTTGCTTCGGTTGAAGCACGGGCGGGCATACCGGCCAAGGCAGGGGCATATGATCACCGCCGGCGATCTCCGCCATCGCCAGGTTTTGGGAACGGCTGAAAAAAAGCGGGGGTGACTTGCGTCACCCCCGCTTCAATCGTCACGTTTGCCGAGCTGTCGCTCAGGCCAGCGCGAGGTTCGTTGCCGACTCGCGGCCATTGCGATCGCTTTCGAGATCGAATGTCACTGCCTGGCCGTCATCGAGCTGGCGGATGCCGGCGCGCTCCAGCGCGGTCACATGGACGAACACGTCCTTGGAACCATGCTCGGGGGCGATGAAGCCGAAACCTTTGGTGGCGTTGAACCATTTCACGGTGCCATTGGCCATCGTGATGTCTCCTGTCTTGTCTGCCACCCACATGATCGCGGTGGCCCGGCTCAGTGTCGTCAGGGTCGCAACTGAAGCCGTGAGGAGACAGAAGATCGAATGAAGATGCCTTGCCCCACTCACTTACTCATCGCCGCGCCCGATTGCAAGGCGGCGGGGAAATAAAACCGCATGGCCCCCGAGTTCTTTTCGCGGGGTTCGAAAAACGGGCCCGGGCGCGAGAGTAGCGCCCGCAAACCGCGCTCCCACCCACCCGCCCCGCGCGGCTTGCGGGCGCGGCCCGGGCTGGCGCTCGGGCGCGAAAAAATGCCAAGCCAGGGGAACCGATCAAACGGATTTGCTATCAGGGTACGAAAGAAACCGGGAGCGAGGCCCATGTTCGAAGGACGGAAATGCATTCATCACGAGATCGTCCCCGCCAGGCAAGGCTGGGCGCGCCGGGTCGAACGCGGTGACACGCTGGTCATCACCGACCTTGAAGGGCAGCAGGCAGTGGATTTTCTGTGCTTCGATGCTGATGATCCCGCCGACAGGTACTCGGCCACGAACACGATCAAGGTTCAGGGCAATGTCCATATTGGGCTGGGCAGCGTGCTGTATGCCGATAGCGGCAAGGCGCTGATGCGCGTTGTCGAGGATACGATTGGTCGCCATGACACGATCTATGGCTGTTGCAGCATTGCCAACAACCGGCTGCGCTACGGCGTGGAAACAACCCAGTCCTGCTATACGAATTTCGAAGGGATCTTGGCGCCCTTCGGGCTTGGCCGCGAGGCGATCGTAGCCAATATCAACTGGTTCATGAGCGTGCCGATTCTGGAAGATGGCAGCGCCGGCGTGGCCGAGGCGGCAAGGCAACCGGGCAGCCGCGTCGGGCTGCTGGCGGAAACCGATGTGCTGGTGGCGCTTTCCAACTGCCCGCAGATGCACAACCCGTGCAACGGCTACAATCCGACGCCCATTCTTGTGCAGCTTTATCGCGCCGGGGAAGGGAGTGATACCAGCTCCGTTTGATCGGTTCCGATGCTCTGGTTTTTTTGCCTGCCCGTCCTTCAACCGAAACGATCAACCGAATCCGTCATGGGATCGGCTGAATCCCTTTCCGCATGGCAACGCGCATGCAGTCACCTGGTCAGCACGACCGGCACCTTGCAGGAGCGGATCATCTCGGTGGTGGTGGAGCCGATGATCAGGCTGCGAATGCGCGAATGCCCGTAGGCGCCCATCACAACCATGTCGTAAGGGGCCTCTTCCACCAGCTTGCCCAGCGCGGTTTCGGGCTGGCCGCTGACGATCTCGGTTTCGGCCTCGATGCCCGCAGCCGCCAGCATTGCCCGAGCATCATTCAACCCCTTGCGCGTCGCATCGCTGGCATTGCCGACAGTAACGACGCTGATCTGCAGATCGCGGTAAAGCGGGGTGCGCGCGACATGATCCACCGCCCGCATCGCCGAGGCGCCGCCATCATAGGCGATCAGCACGCGCGCAACCGGCTTGAAGGCGCGCGCGGCCACGAAGACAGGCTTGGTGCTGGCGCGCACGATGCGTTCGAGGTTCGAGCCCAGATGCAAGCGCGCGAAATCCGCCGCCTCGCCGCGCTTGCCGATCATCACCATCTCGGCCTCGCCCTCCTGCGCGGCCACGGTATCGACGATATCGCCGTGGCGCAGGCGGGTGGTGATCTCGTTGATGCCGGCCTGGTCGAGGATGGCGCGCGCATCTTCCAGAATCGCACGCCCGCGATGGGTGACCAGGCGCGCGCGCTGCGCGTCCAGCTCGGCCAGTTCTTCCAGCAGCGCCGTGCGTGCGCCCAGCGCGATGGAGCCGGAATAATCGGCCTTTTCGACCCCTTCGCGCCGCCCCAGCACATGCAGCAATTCGACCGCCCAGCCGGTGCGCCCGGCCACCCAGGCGGCATGTTCGCACACGCTTTGCGCATAGATCGAGCCATCCACTAGCGCGATGATCTTTCTTGTCATGCCCTGTCCCTCCTCAATGCGCCATCAGCTTGTCCATCGCGCCCGGCTTGTCGTGAATCGCCAGCCGGTCAACGATGGTCTCGGACGCCTCGTTCATGCCCACAATCTCGACCTCGGCGCCGTCGCGGCGGAATTTCAGCACCGCCATGTCCAGCGCCTGCACCGAAGAAATATCCCAGATATGCGCGCGGCTGACATCGATGATGACACGCTCGGGCGCTTCCTTGAAATCAAACGCCGCCATGAAATCCTCGACCGAGCCGTAGAAGAGCTGCCCCTCCACCCGGTAGCTGCGCACCCGCCCGTCAGGGCTGATATCGGTGCTCACGCGGAAAAGCTGCGCGATCTTGCCGGCGAAGAAGATGCCCGAGAGCAGCACGCCCACCAGCACGCCGATGGCCAGATTATGGGTGTAGATGACGGTGACGACCGTGGCGATCATCACCACCGAGCTTGAGCGCGGATGCGTGCGCAGGTTGGCAATTGAGGACCACGAAAAGGTGCCGATACTGACCATGATCATCACCGCCACCAGCGCGGGCATCGGGATGATGCTGACCAGATCGCCCAGCCCCACCACCATGACCAGAAGGAACACCCCGGCGGCCAAGGACGACAGCCGCCCGCGCCCGCCGGATTTCACGTTGATGATCGACTGCCCGATCATGGCGCAGCCGGCCATGCCGCCGATGAAGCCGGTGGCGGTGTTGGCCACGCCCTGGCCCACGCATTCCTGATTTCGGTTCGAGGTGGTGTCGGTCAGATCATCGACGATGTTTTGCGTCATCAGGCTTTCCAGCAGCCCCACCACCGCCACCGCCACCGAATAGGGCAGGATGATCATCAACGTTTCCAGGTTCAGCGGAATGTCGGGGATCAGAAACACCGGCAGCGTATCGGGCAGCGCGCCCATGTCGCCCACCACGCGCACATCCAGCCCCAGCGCCCATGCCAGCGCGGTCAGCACCACGATGGTGACCAGCGGCGAAGGGATCGCGCGGGTAAGCAGCGGCAGCAGGTAGATGATCGCAAGCCCGGCGGCGACCAGCACATAAGTGATCCAGGTTACATCGCGCGGGTCAAGTTCGGGCAGTTGCGCGATGAAGATTAAAAGCGCCAGCGCGTTGACAAAGCCTGTCATCACCGATTTCGACACATAGCGCATGACGAAGCTCAGCCCGCTCAGCCCCGCGCCGATCTGCAACAGCCCGGCCAGCACGGTTGCGGCCAGAAGGTATTCAAGCCCGTGATCGCGCACCAGCGTGATCATCAGCACCGCGGTGGCCGCCGTCGCCGCCGAGATCATGCCGGGCCGCCCGCCGGTGATCGCGGTGATCACGGCAATCGAGAAACTGGCATAGAGCCCCACCTTGGGGTCCACCCCGGCGATGATGGAAAAGGCGATCGCCTCGGGGATCAGAGCCAGCGCGACCACCAGCCCGGCCACAAGGTCGCCGCGGAAATTGCCGGTCCACTGCCGGCGATAGGCATCAAGAGAAATCATGCGAGTCCCGTTCCCGCCTGCAAGATCAGGGACCTGCAGCCCGGGAAATCTTCATCTTCTGTATTGTCCGGCGGATCGGCGGCCGGAAGAGCCACCCGGGGGTTGCGCCCGGGTCCTGGTTCACTTCGCGCCTGTTACATGCCGCGGCGCAGAAAGCCAAGGGTCCGCGCCGGCGCGCCCGCCAGGATTCTGCGGGTGGGGCAATCGGCAGGTCGCGGCGTGGTCAGCGCCCCTGAAAACGAGGGGCGCGCTTTTCCAGATAGGCGTTCATGCCCTCGGTCTTGTCTTGCGTAGCGAACAGGAGCTGAACTGCCTTGCGCTCAAGCGCCAGCGCCGATGACAGGGGCGCGTCGGCGCCGGCCAGCATCACCTCCTTTATCTGCGCCACGGCAATTGGCGGTAGCAAGGCGATGCGCTGTGCGATGGCCAGCGAGCGGTCGAGCACTTCGCCCTCGGGGGCCAGCATGCTGACCAGACCCATGCCCGCCGCATCCTCGCCCGAGACGATATCGCCGGTCAGGCACATCAGCATGGCGCGATATTTCCCCACCGCCCGCATCAGCCGCTGCGTGCCGCCGGCGCCGGGCATGATGCCCACCTTCACCTCGGGCTGGCCCAGCTTTGCGCTGGCGTGGGTGACGATGATATCGGCATGCATCGCCAGTTCCAGCCCGCCGCCGAGTGCAAAGCCCTCGACCGCCGCGATCACCGGCACCGGACAGTCGGCCACCGCGCCCCAAAGCCTTTCGGTGTGGCGGTGATACATTTCGATGGCATCGATCCGCGCCATGTCGGCGATATCGGCCCCGCCGGAAAAGCACCCGCCCGCGCCGGAAAGCACCACGCAGCGCAGCGTGGCATCCTCGCCAAGCTCACGAAATCGCTGCGCCAGCGCCTTGCGGATTTCCAGGTCCAGCGCATTGCGCCGGTCGGCCCGGTTGAGAACCAGATGAACCACCCCCTCAGAAGGGTGCTCGGTCAGGATCAGGCCCATGATTGTGCCTTTCGAAACTGGCGGGGCAAACGCCCGGTCACAGGGGCGAATTCGGATCGAATGCAGGGCGGCGCTTTTCGCGCAGCGAGGCCAGCCCCTCGCGGGCGTCAGGGCCGGTGAAGCCCATGAATTCGAGCGCCAGCGACGTATCGAAGGTAGGCCCGGCCATGCGCAGCCAGTTGTTGAGCGCGTATTTCGTCCAGCGGATGGCGCTGGGTGCCCCGCGCGCCAGTTTTTGTGCCACCTCGAGCGATTTCTCATGCACCTTGTCATCATCGACACAAAGCGAGACAAGCCCGATGCGCTCGGCCTCTTCGCCGCTGACCGGCTCGCACAGCAGCAGGTAGTATTTCGATTTCGCCATGCCGCACAGCAGCGGCCAGATGATTGCGGCGTGATCGCCCGCCGCCACGCCCAGCCGCGTATGGCCGTCGATGATGCGCGCGGTGCGCCCGGCGATGGAAATATCGGCCAGCAGCCCGGCGACCAGCCCGGCACCGACCGCCGGCCCCTGCATGGCCGAGACAACGGGCTTGGAGCAGTTGATCACGTTATAGACCAGATCGCGCGCTTCCTTCCACACGCGCGACAGGGTCTGGAAATCCTCGGTCATTTCCTTGACCAGATCCAGATCGCCGCCCGAGGAAAACGCCTCGCCCGCGCCGCGCAGGATGGCGACGCTCACATCGGGGTCTTCGTCGATATCGCGCCAGATGCGGGTCAATTCGCCATGCATCACCGCATCGGCCGAGTTCAATCGGCCCGGGTTTTCCATGGTGATGCGCAGGATGCGCTCGGCCGGCCAGTCGAATTTCAGCCGTTTGTAACCGGCGTAACGGTCGCTCATATCTTCTTCTCCTTGTCCTTCCAGTGCTCGGCGCGCAGGATGTTCTTCTGTATCTTGCCCATGGCGGTCTTGGGGAAATCATCGACAAACCGCACCAGCCGCGGGCGCTTGAAGCGGGCCAGCCTTTGCGTGCAATGCGCGATCACCCGCTCCTCGGTCAAAGCCGCGCCGGGGTGCAGCTGGATATAGGCGGCGGGCACTTCGCCCCATTTGTCGTCGGGGATGCCGAAGACCGCGCATTCGGCCACTTCGGACAGTTCGTAAAGGGCGTTCTCGATTTCCTTTGGATAGATGTTCTCACCGCCCGAGATCATCATGTCCTTGGAGCGGTCGATGAGATAGATGAATCCGTCCTCATCCATGCGCGCCAGATCGCCTGTCCAGGCCCAGCCACCGCGAAAGAACTCGGCGGTCTGCTCGGGCTCGTCGTAATATTCCAGCATCACATTCTCCCCGCGCGAGACGATCTCGCCCACCTCGCCCCGCGCGACCGGGTTGCCCTGGCGATCGACCAGCGCAATATCGACATTGTAGGCCTGCCGCCCCACCGATCCCAGCTTTTCGGGCAGGTACCAGTAGCGCAGCGAGGTCAGCACCCCCACCTCGGACTGGCCATAGATCTGCGTCATGCGCAGGCCGGGAAGCCTTGCCAACACCTCCTGCTGCACCCAGTCGGGCATGGGCGCGCCGGCAAAGGACAGCTTGGTGAAGCTGGCGAAATTGGCGGGGTCGAAGCCGTCATCCGAGATCATCATGGCAATCTGCGTGGGTACCATGAAGGCGGCGGTCAGCTGCGTGCGGCGCGCCATCGCCGCGAACTCGGCAACGTCCCAGGCGGTCATCAGCGTGCAGGTCGCGCCCACCAGGATAGCCGGCTGGAACATGATGTTGAGCGCGGCGACATGGAACATGGGCGTGACGATGCCCACGATGTCGCGTTCGTCCAGCGCCTCTTCCATGGCCACGGTATGGGCGGTTATCGCGCGGTTGCGGTGGCTGGCCAGCACTCCTTTGGGCCGCCCGGTGGTGCCGCCGGTATAGGTCATGCAAAACGGCATGTCCTCGTGCAGATTCACCGCCGGCGGGGTTTGGGGCTGGCCGTCGAGCATGGCGTCAAACCCTGGCGCTTCGCCGCCGATCACAACAACCTCGCGCAGTTTGGGCAACTTCGCGCGCAGCGCCTGCACCTTTTCTGCGAAGGTCGCTTCGACCAGCAGAAGTTCGACATCGGCCTTGTCGAGGACGAAGCGCAGTTCGTCGTCGGCCAGCAGAACCGAGACATTCACCAACACATGCCCCGAACGCGCCGCGCCGAAAAACGCGACCGCATATTCCGGGCGGTTGCGACAGATGATGCCCACCTTGACCCCCGGCCCAGGGGCGCGCGAAAGCAGCGCGTTGGCGCAGCGGTTGGCCGCCATGTCGAGCTCGCGATAGCTCATGGCCTCGTCCTGCCAGATCAGGGCTGGCTTGCCTGCAAAGCGCTCGGCCGAACGACGCAGCATGTCACCGGTCAGCATGGGACTTGCTCCTCGGGGTTGGGGCGGCGCGCCGCCAATTCCTGCGTGGGTGGCGGGCGCCACCACGGCTTCCGTGAGTTTGCTCAAACTCGACTTTCCTCATCGCCCGTGCTAGGCGCAACGCCGAAGCGCAGAAATCCTTTCCGCAGAGCAGAAATCCCGAACGATGAGTCGCGACATCGACCGTCAACATGTGGAGGCGCTGGCGCGCGGGTTGTCCATACTGGAGGCGCTTTCGCGTGCCCAGCGCCCGCTTAGCAACGGCGAATTGGCACGCGAAACGGGGCTGGCGCCATCGACCGTAACGCGGCTGACGCACACGCTGACGCATCTGGGCTATACCCGTGTGGCGACGGACCGGCGCGCCTATGAACTGACCGCCAAGAACCTGGCGCTGGGCTACCCGGTGCTGGCTGGCATGTCGCTGATCAAGCGGGTGCGGCCGATACTGCGCCAACTCACCGAAGAGACCGGCGAAACAAGTGCTCTGGCCATTCGCGACGGTCTGCACATCACCTTTGTCGATGTGCAGCAGGGCAGCAATCTGGTGGCGGTGCGCCTGTCCATGGGCGGGCGGATGCCGGTTGCGGTGTCGGCGGCCGGAATCGCCCAGATCGCCGCCCTGCCCGAGCGCGAGCGGCGGGTGCTGGCCTCGCAGGCGCGCAGCTATCTGAGCCGGCGCGGCGGCAATATCGAGGCATTCAACGCTTCGCTGGCCGGCGCGCAGGAAACCGGCATCGCCATCGTGCGGGGCGAGTGGCGGATGGGTATCGGCGGGGTTGCGGTCGCGCTGAATGCCGATGGCGAGATGGCGGCGATCTCTCTGCCCGTCGCCACCGGCAGCGTATCCGAGGCGGATATGCGTGGCCCGCTTTCGCACGGGCTGCGCCGGGCGGTGGAGCGGCTGGGTTAGCGGCCTGTTGACGCGCAGCGCCGTGGCAGAACGGCTCAACCCTTCTCGCCCTGGCTCTGCCGCCGGCGCAAAAGAAATCGGTCCCAGCTTTCCATGAACGCATCGAGCTGGGCATCGATCCCGCCGCTCAGCACACCGGCCCGGCACAACCGCTTGATCAGGGCGCGGCTCTCGGCATCGGGGGCGTTTGTGCGCCATTGCTCCAGTACGCTGTCGCTCAGTGGTTCATCGGCGACAAGTTGGGCAAGCCCCAGCGACAGGCATTCCTGCGCGCTCAGCGCTTCGCCATGCAGAACCAGCCTTTCGCTCATGCTGCCTGAAACCCGGTGACGGATCATCGCCACCGTATCGTCGAACAGCCCCAGCCCAACGGTGATCTCGGGAAAGCGCAGCTTGGCGCGCGGCGTCATGATTGCCGTGTCGGCGGCCATGACCAGCATCGCACCGACGCCCACGGCATGCCCGCGCGTCTCGGCAATGACCGGTCGGGTTGTGATGAACACAAGCCGGCCGAGTTGAAGAAAATCGGCAAAGGCGGCGCGCGCCTCGTCGCGCGGGCGCCCTGCCAGATCGTCGAGGTCGAACCCGCTACAAAAGAACCGGCCAGGCTGAGCCGGAACGATATGCAGCCCCCGCCCGGCATTGAGCGCCGCGCCGACCTGCGCCAGCAACGCGCGCATGCCCGCCGCGGTCAGCCGGTTTTCGGGCCCGGCGCCCAGTTCGATGCGCTGCAGTTTCATCGGTACAAATAGTTCGGCAACCAGGTTGCCAGCTCGGGTATCATCAGCACCACCGCAATGGCCACTAGAAAGGATATGGCGAAAGGCACCGTGCCGGCGAAGACCTGCATCAGCGAGGTATCGCGCGCGATGGATCGCACCACAAACACGTTCATTCCCAGGGGCGGGGTAATCAGGCCCAGCTCCACCGTCATCACAACCAGCACGCCAAACAGCACCGGATCGATGCCGAGCTGAACGACCACCGGAAACATCACCGGCAGCGTGAGCAGCAGCATCCCCAGCGAATCCATGACGAAACCCAGCATGATGTAGATAAGCAGGATCGCCATCAGAATGACGATGGGCGCGGCATCAAGGCCGCCGACGAAACCGCGCAGCGCCGAGGCAATCCCGGTCACCGACAGGAAGGTGCCATAAAGCGTGGAGCCGATGATGATGAGAAAGATCATCGCCGAGGTGGCGGCGGTATCGATCATGGCATCGGCAAGGGTTTCCCGGTTCAACCCGCCCCGCGCCCAGGCGATCACGAAGGTTCCGATCGCACCCACGGCCGCAGCCTCGGTGGGTGTGAACAGGCCGCCATACAGCCCGCCCAGTACCAGCACCACCAGCCCGACAAGCGACAGCACGCCGACATAAGAGACCTTTTCGCCCATCATCGGCACGTCGAGCGCGGAAATGGGCTGGGTGGCAGTTTTTGAAACCCGCACCCAGATCATCACCGTGATGACGAAGATACCGGTCAGCATCAGGCCGGGAAACAGCCCGGCAGCGAACATCTCGCGAATCGACTGCTCGGTCATCAGCGCATATATCGCCAGCATCACCGAGGGCGGGATAAGGATGCCGATGGTGCCGCCGGCGGCCACGCTGCCCGAGGCCAGCCCCTTGCTGTAACCGCGCTTGTGCATTTCGCCCAGCGACACGCGGCCCATGGTCGCGGCGGTGGCCAGCGAAGACCCCGACAGCGCCGAGAATCCCGCGCAACCCAGAATGGTGGCAATCGCCAGCCCGCCGCGCATTCTGCCGATGAGCCGGGTCAGCACCACGAACAGATCGCGGCTGAGCCCGGCATGAACAGCCAGATTGCCCATCAGCACGAAAAGCGGAATGACCGAGAGCCCGTAATTGGTGGAATTGATCGGCGCCCCGGCGATCTGGAACCAGGCCGCAAAGCCGCCCTGCACCAGATAGATACCGGTGGTCGCCGTCACGATCAGCGCGATCGCAATGGGAACGCGAATGATCATCAGCGCCAGCAGGCCAACCGAGCACCAGATTCCGATCGCCATGGCGCTCATCGGCGCGGTTCCTTCCCGGGCATGTCGCCTTGCCAGACAACCAGCCCGTCGCGCAGCACCAGCACCAACAGCACCAGGAAAGACAGGGCGCAACCCAGTATCAAGGGTAGCCAGTTGTAGAAAACCAGAATGCCGAGATCCGAGGTGCGCGTGCCCTGCGCAAGAATCTGGCTGCCACGCACCCACAGCCGCCAGGCCAGCACACCCATTGTCACCGCCGACAGAATCTCGGCGAAAAAGATGAAGAAGCGCTGTGCGCGCTGCGACAGCATTTCGGTGAACGCCTCGACCGCGACATGGCGCCCGGCCCAGAACGCGTAAGGCAGCGACAGGCCGATCATCCAGCGCATGGCGAAGGTCACCATTTCCCAGCTGCCAGGCACTGCCATGCCGAACCGGCGCAGCACGACATCGACCACAGTCAGCAGCGCCATTGCCAGAAGAACGACGAGCCCGCCAGCAAAGGCGAGCCCGCCGACTGTCTTTCCGACAAGGCGTTCTAGGCGCTGCACGTTCCCGCCGTCACTCGCCTGCCAGTTCCTGCGCGCGGGCGGCGGCGTTCTCGTAGATCTCGCGCGCCGGAATGCCCCGCGCCTCGGTTTCTTCAAGGAACGCGTCGATTCCCGGCATCACCGCCGCGACCCAGCGCTCTGCCTCATCTTCGGGCAGGGTGTAGATTTCGTTGCCCAGTTCCTGAACATAGGCGCGCCCGCTGATCTCGGACTCGTCCCAGGCCCGGCCGACGGCGATGGCTTCCTGCATGCCGGAATTGTCCATGATGATCTGCTGCAGGTCTTCGGGCAGGGCGTTGAAACTGTTCTCGTTCATGACCAGGTAGAAAGTCAGAACATAGGTGGGCCAGTCGATGTGATAGTTCACCTGCTCGCCCAGCCGCAGCCCCTGCATGGCGTCGAAGGGGAATGCCACGCCATCGAGCACACCGCGTTCCAGGCTTTCGTAAGCCTGCGGTGCGGGCACCCCCACGGGCTGAGCGCCAAGCTGATCGAGCATCATGCGCGCGGCGGGCGAGGGAAAGCGCATACGCAGCCCCTGCAGGTCTTCCAGTGTCTCGACGCGCGGGATGGTGTTCAGGCTGCCGGCGGCATGGGTGTGCAGATACAGCACCTTCACGCCGTCAAACTCGGCATCCATCTGCCCGCTTTCATAAACCTCCATCAACACCTGCGAAGCGTTTTCGGCCTCGTTGAAGAGAAAGGGAAGCTCGAGCACCGACATCACCGGGAAACGCCCGGGCGTGGCGCCGGGCATCGACCAGCCGATATCGGCCACGCCGGCCTGCACCCCGTCGAAGATTTCATCCACCTGAAGCAACTGCCCGGCCGGATAGATCTCGATCTGGATACGCCCGTCCGATTGCTCGTTGATACGCTCGGCCCAGCCCGGCAGGACATTCGCCGCCATGTTGTGCATGGGCGGAAGGTAATGCGCCAGCCTGAAGGTGAATTCCTGGGCCTGCGCCGGCAGCGCGCCCAGACCCATGGCGACACCCAGCGCCAATCCCAAAGTCCTGTTAAGCATGTCTTCCTCCCGTTGAACCTGGCTCGTCGCGGACCCTTCAACCGGGCGGCCCTCCCCGAGCCATACGCGATTGCATCCTGAACGACCGATCATCGGGCAAGGTTGCGGTCAGGTCAATTTGCCATGCGCCAGCGTATTTCCGCACTGCGGAATACTCTGCGGCTTTTTCACCCCGGCCAGGTTTACAAGCTAGGCCCATCCACCGCGCAGGCTCTCGCAAGCCACGCTCCCGCCCCACCCGCCCCGTTTGCCCCGTTGCGCGGCAGGCGTGCTTCCAGCACGACGCGGGCGCTGCGCGCATTGGCGCAGGGGCGGGCCATGCAAGCCAAGGGATCGGGATTGATCAAAGGGATCTGATATTCAGGCGCTGCGCCCCCACCGAATGCGTGCCCAGATGCGCTCGTAGATAACGTAGGTGGCGAAGCCGATGATCGCGTTGCTCAGTGCCAGGCCGCCCCCGAGGCTTGCAGATCCGGTCAGGGCCCAGCCGATCAGGGCCATGACGACAAGGCCGAGAAACTGCCAAAGGGTTGCCTTTGTCAGCGTGCGGGTTCGGGTCTCCATCTTGCGTTTCTCCGGTTCACTGCATCTGTGGGATAGCGCCGCGACGCGCTGTTTGGTATTCTGGATTTGAGCAATATAAATCCACCATATGTTTAGAAATTCATAGTTGATGACAAAATACGACAAACGCGCGCGTGCAGAACTCTTCCGCGAGCGGCTGGCGCGGGCGATGGCCGAGGCCGGCAGCAACCAGAGCGCCCTGGCACGGCGCGTCGGGGTAGACCGCTCGACCATCTCGCAGCTTCTGGCCGAGGGGCAGACGCGACTGCCGAATGCGCAGGCGGTGGGCGAATGCGCGCTGGCGCTGGGGGTCAGCGCCGACTGGCTGTTGGGCCTGTCCGACCGGCCCGAACGCGCCGCAGACCTGCTCGCCGCCACCATGTCGGTCACCGAAGCGGCGCGCGCGCTGGTTGATGAGCAGATCCTCGCCTGGCACCGCGAGGCCGCGGGCTACAAGATCCGCCATGTCCCGGCGACATTGCCCGACATGCTGAAGCTTCCGGCGATGCTCGAATGGGAATATGCCGATGCGCTGCAGCGCACCACCGATCAGGCCATCGGCGCGGCGCAGGACCGGCTGCGCTGGATACGCGAATCGCCCAGCGACTACGAGATTGCCATCCCCCGCCACGAGATCGAGAGCTTCGCGCGCGCAGAGGGCTATTACCACGGCCTGCCCGAGCCGATCCGCGCCGCGCAAATGGCGCATCTGCGCGATCTCGCCGAGCAGCTTTATCCGCGCCTGCGCATCTATCTGTTCGATGCGCGGCGCATCTTCTCGGCGCCGGTCACGGTGTTCGGTCCGCTGATCGCCATGCTCTATCTGGGCCGGCACTACCTGGCCTTTCGCGACCGGGAGCGGATCGCGGGCTTCATCAAACATTTTGACGGGCTGGTGCGCGAGGCCGACATCTCGGCGCGCGCCTTGCCCGGTTTCCTTGACCGGCTGGAGGATTGCCCGGTTGGCCCGCCCGAGGGTGGCGCGCGGCCAAAGAACCCTGATCAGCGCGCGGCGCTTTCGGGGGCCAGGCGCAGATAGCTTTCCTCGGCCTGCAGCACGAAGCGCAGCATCCGGTCGGCCGCCGCGACCGCATCGCGCCGGTGGAAGGCATCGAGCAACTGGCGCTGGCCCTCGACAATGATTTCATGCGTGGGCCGGTCGCGCATGGTGGCCATGCGCACCGACTGCACCTGGCCCAGATAGCGCTGTATGGTCTGGCGCAACTCGCGGTTGGGCACGGCGGCCAGCCAGGCATTGCGAAATACCTCGCTGGCGCGAAAGAAAAGCATGATATCGCCGCTTGAAAGGGTGGATTCGGCATCGCGCACAGCATCGCGCATGGCGGCCAGCGACCCGGCGTCCAGCGCCTGCGTGGCGGTGGCGACAGCGCGGGGTTCCAGCAGCCGGCGAAGCTCGAAAAATTCCAAGACCTGTTCATGGGTCAGCGAGGGCAGCGTGAAACCGCGCGTGGTTCCTTCCAGATAGCCCTCATGGGCAAGCTGCATCAGCGCCTCGCGCACCGGCATGCGCGACACGCCCAGCTCGGCGGCGATGGCGGTATCGACCAGCCGTTCCTGGCGTCCGATCTCGCCGCGCTGGATGCGGCCCAGATAATCTTCGTAAATTCGGCGGCGATGGCTCTTTCGGGGCACGACGAACTCGCAAATGGCGGGAATGGGCTAACCCTAGCACAATGTTCCCATGGAGGAAGCCATGCAGCGCCCAAAAAGTATACTAAAATCTGATCTTGCATTCGGTATATCTGGATGAATGCCCCAGTAATTCGCGCTATGCGTCAAAAATCCGGGAAACCACTTGAACAACAGTATACCATAGGTCAAAGTGAACCCTGACCCAATGATCGACCCATCCGCGCCGCCAGGGACCGCCATGCCCGCCGAACCAGCCAACGAAAGCATCGCCCACCAGGCTGCAGCGCATGTGGCGGTGCCAGCGCGTTTCGCGCTGGAGCGCCTGGCCGATCCTGGCTTTGTCGGCGGCTGGGCGTTGGGTTCGATGAATCTGTCGCGGCTGGGCGACTCGTCGGTCTATCGCGGTCATTCGCTGTTTGACGGCTCAGAGGCCTTTGTCGAGTTCCAGCCCCATCCCGGGACCGGGCTGATCGACTACCATGTCGGCACGCAGGAGGCGCGCAGCCCGCGGGTGAGCATCCGCGTGGTGCCGGGCAATGTGGTCGGGCTGGATGACGGGCGCTGTCTTGTGGTGCTGATGGCATGGCGCGTTCACTCCACGCCGTACGAGCGATGGAACCGGACATGCCGCGCCCATGAGGCCGAGATACTTATACTCAAGGGGCAGCTGGAAAGCGCACTTGCCGACAGCCAGCGCCGGGAGCAGACATGAAAACCCCGCAGGAATTGCGCCGCGATTGCCGCTTCGGGCGGCTGAACGGCCAGACAGCGGCGCTGGCGCCCGGCTATCAGCAGGCCAATATCGGGATCCTGCCGGCCGCGATGGCCGATGCCTTTGAGGCCTTCGCGCGCGCCAACCCCGCGGCCTTTCCGCTGCTGGCGCGCGGGCGCATGGGTGATCCGGCGCTGCCGGAACTGGGCGACGATATCGACCTGCACCGCGATCTGCCGCGTTACCGGCTGTTTCGCGACGGGCACCCAGTTGGCGACGTGAGCGATATCGCCGCGTATTGGCGCGCCGATCTGGTGTCTTTCGCCATCGGCTGCTCGCTCAGCTTCGAGGCCGACATGGTGGCCGCCGGCGTTGCCTTGCGCTGCCACGGGCCGGGGCTGAGTTGCGCGGCCTTCGACAGCAAGCTGGCGCTGGTGCCTGCCGGGCCGTTCGGCGGCAGGCTGGTGGTGTCGATGCGCGCCATCCCCGCCGATCAGGTGGCGCTGGCCCGCGCCGTGACCCGCGCCCATCCGCAAAGCCATGGCGAGCCCGTCCATATCGGCGATCCGGCGGCGATCGGGGTCGATCTGTCGCGCCCCATCGACGGCATCGGCCAGACCGATATCCGCCCGGGTGAGGAGCCCGTGTTCTGGGCATGCGGCGTCTCGCTCGAGCGCGCGATCGCCCACGCCGCGCCCGATCTGGCGATCACCCATGCGCCGGGGCACATGCTGATCACCGATCTGCCCGCCCCGGCCTTTTCGCCCCCAGCCACCGCAAGGCATGCGCAGCGAACCGATGCGCCGCAGGCGGATGCAATCTACCGAAACCAGCACAGAGGAGTTCTGACATGAAAGCCCTTCGTTCCCCCCTTGGCGCAACCGCGCTGGCCGCCGGCCTGGCGCTCGGCACCATGGCCAGCGCCCAGGAAATCACCGTGGGCCTGTCGCTGCCGCAAGACATGGCCGGCTTCGATTTCGTCAACGGCATGTATGAAGCCTTCGCCAGCCATGTCGAGGAACATTCGGACATGACGGTGAATCTGGTCTATGGCGGTGCGCTGGGCGCGCCCAATGACCGGCTCGGGCAGATGCGTCGTGGCATCATCGAGATGACCGATGCCGCCGATGGCAACTATGCCTCGATCTATGCAGATATCCAGGTCCTGAACATGCCCTATCTCTTCCCCTCGGAAGAGGTGGCCTGGGAAGTGCTCGATGGCCCCTTCGGCCAGGCCATGGCCGATGACATTCTGGAGCGCACCAATATCCGCGTTCTGGGCTGGTGGGAATCAGGTGGCTTCAAGCATTTCAGCGCCGACCGTGCGGTTGAAAGCCCCGAGGACATGCAGGGACTGAAGATGCGCGTGCTTGGGCCGCTGGCCACAATTCCTGTCGAGGCGATGGGCGCATCGGCCTCGCCGGTATCCTTCGGCGAGCTTTACACGGCGTTGCGCACCGGCGTGGTAGACGGGCAGGACAACTCGGTTGCGACATTCAACCTGGTCAATCTCTACGAGGTGCAAAGCCATCTCATGCTGACGGGCCATAGCTATGCCTTTGGCCCGTTGGGGATTTCAAACATCTTTTTCGAAAGCCTGAGCGAAGCCGACCAGCAGGTTATCCTAGATGCCGGCGAAGCGGCCATCGCCTTCAACCGCGAGGCCTCGCGCGCGGTCGAGGCCGGCGCCATCGACTTCGCCCGCGAACAGGGGGTGAATGTCATCGAACTGAGCGACGGACAGCGCGACGCCTTCCGGCAGGCGATGCAGCCGGTGGCCATTGACTGGCTGCGCGACAATATCGACCGGCCCGAGCTGATCGAAGAGGCGCTGGAAGCCGTGGCGGCCGCGCAGTGACATGAAGGCGCTGGTCGGGTTGATCCGCGCCATCGAGGCAGGGCTGCGCGTTGCCGCAGCCCTGTGCCTGGCGGGCATGTTCGCGCTGGTGGTGATGCAGGTGGTGCTGCGCTATACTGGCGGCGGCGTGCCCGTCTTTACCGAGGAGGCCGCACGCTATGCCATGGTCTGGATGGCCTTTCTGGCCACCGCCGTTGCCGTGCGCGAGGGCAGCCATATCCGCATTGATCTGTTGCCGGTGGCGCTGCACTTCATCGCCCGCCCGCTGGGCCGTTTGCTTGAGGCCTTGCTCGACATTATCGCCCTGGGCGTCTTTCTGGTGCTTGTCTGGCAGGGGCTGGACATGGTGCAGTTCGCTGCCGCCCAGCGCAGCGAGGGGCTGCGCATCAGCATGGCCTATCCCTATGCAATCGTGCCCTTCGCCTTTGGGGCCGCGACACTGTTCGCGGTTGCGCGGCTCATCCTGAGGGACCGCCTGACATGACCGACACGCTTGTGGTGCTGCTCGTCAGCTTTCTGGGGCTCATGCTGCTGGGGTTGCCCGTGGCCTGGGCGATGATGGCCTCGGTGCTGGTCTGGGTGGTCTATGGCGACAAGTGGCGCTTTCTGCCCGTCGCCGCCGAGCGCATCTATCAGGGGATGGATGTGTTCGTGCTGATGGCGATCCCGCTCTTCATCCTGGCGGGCGAGTTGATCAATGCCGGGCGCATCACCGACCGGCTGATCCATTTTGCCAATGTTCTCTTCGGCTGGATGCGCGGCGGGCTGGCGCAGGTCAATATCGGCGCATCGATCCTGTTTTCTGGCATCACGGGCGTGGCGCTGGGCGATATTGCGGCGCTGGGGCGGGTTTTCATTCCCGCCATGGTAAAGCAGGGCTACACGGCAGCCTATGCGGCGGCGGTCACCGCCTCGTCCTCTATCATCGGGCCGATGGTGCCGCCCTCGCTGGTGGCAGTGATCTATGGCTCGATGACCGGGGTTTCAATCGGAGCGCTGATGGCGGCCACGCTGATTCCCGGCGCGCTCATCGGGCTGGCGCAGATGGGGCTGGTCTCGGTTCAGGCACGCCGGCACAACTATCCGCGTGTCGAGATGGAACGCACGCCGCTGGTGTTCGCCCGCGCCGGAGCCGCCGCGGCGCTGCCGCTGATGATTCCGGTCATCATCCTGGCCGGGCTGATGGGCGGGTTCATGACCCCGACCGAGGCCGGCGGCGTGGCCGCGGCCTATGCAATGCTGGTGGCGATGGTGATCTATCGCTCGCTGAGCTTGCGAGATCTGGGCGGTGTGTTCAGCCGGTCGGCCATTTTCTCGGGCCAGTTGCTGATCATCGTGGGCTGCGGCGCGGCCTTCTCCTGGGTGATGGGCATGGAGAACGTGCCGCGCATGGTGGCCGCGCAGATGGCAGGCTGGGAGCTGGGCTATATACAGACGCTTCTGGTCTTCAATCTGATCCTGTTGGTACTGGGCATGTTCATCGACCCTACCACGGTGATCATCCTCTTCGGCCCGCTGCTTTCAGCGGCGGCGGTGCATGCCGGGATCGACCCGCTGCATTTCGGCGTGGTGGCGATACTCAACCTCAATATCGGGCTGCTTACCCCGCCTCTGGGCGTGTGTCTCTTCGCCGCCGAACGCATCGCCGGTTGCGGGTTGATACCGCTGATGCGCGCCACGCTGCCCTTCCTGGCGGTCAATCTGCTGGCGCTGGCGGTGGTGGTGGTGTTTCCGGGGTTCTCGCTCTGGTTGCCGCAGTTGATGGGATTTTGACAAGAAAGGCTCAGGCATGAACGAGCATTCGGTGCAGCCGGGCGGTTATTTCCTTTACCACTCGATCGGACAGTTCGAGGGCAAGGACCAGGCGATGGCGGCGGCGCTTGCCGGTTTCGCCGGGTTCTGGGGCGCGCCCGATGACGGGCAATGGGGCCAGGCGCTGGCGCTCAAGGCGCGCTTTCTGGCGCTGTGGCGGCAGGTGATCGGCGCGCCCGAGGGCAGTGTCACCACCTGTGAAAGCGTTACCGCCGGGCTTTACGCCATCATCGGCGCGCTGCCCGCCGACCGGCTGCGCGGCAAGCGCCTGCTGGTTGCCGGTGATTGCTTCCCCTCGCTGCATTTCCTGCTTTCTGCCGCCGCGGCGCGCTTTGGCTTCACGCTGGATACAGTGCCGTTGCGCGAAGGCGAATTCTGGGTACGCGATGAGGACATGATCGCCGCCTGGGGCGCCGATGTCGGGCTGGCGCTGTTGACGCTGACCACCTCGACCGCCTCGCACCGCCCAGGCCTGGCCGAACTGGTGGCGCATGGGCGCGCGCAGGGCAGCCTGATCGGGGTCGATATCACCCAGGGCGCGGGCGTGGTGCCCTACAGCGTCGATGCGCCCGAGGTGGATTTCACCATCTCGACCTCGCTGAAATGGCTGTGCGGAGCGCCGGGGGCGGGTATCGTGCATGTGCATCCCCGGCTGATCGGCGAATGCCGGCCCGAGTTTTGCGGCTGGTTCAGCCAGGAAAACCCGTTTTCATGGGATCTCGACGCCTTCGAATACGCGCCCGACATTCGCCGATTCGACAACGGCACCCCGGCGGTGCTGGCCGCCGCGGCGTCTATTCCCGGTCTGGAATGGTATCTCACGCAGGCGCCGGGTGCGATTGCGCGGCATAATCTTGAACTTTGCGAGCAGATCATCGAACGCGCCGACGCCGCCGGGCTGCGGCTGGCCAGCCCGCGCCAGGCCGAACGGCGCGGCGGCAGCGTGATGCTTCAGATCGACAACGCTGCCGCCACCGTCGACCGCCTGCGCGCACACGGTCTTTTCACGGATGCGCGCGGTAAGATCCTGCGCCTTTCGCCGGGCTGGATTACCGAGGCCAATGCGGTTGACCGGTTGTTCGACCTGCTGAGCGCCCGAGACTAAGGCAACCGTCCTGATCAAGCTCGAAAAGGCCAACGGAAATGCCCGCCCCTGTGGCCGGACGGGCAACGTACGCGCCCGCTCATAGCTGCCGCAACACCCCCTTTGCTTGCCCGGCCACGTCCCATCTGCTAGCGGTTTTTCCAGAAAGGCTGCGGGCAGGCAGTCCGCTGGATCTAACGGCATGGCGACTTTGCGGGCACCGAAGATCGCGCTTCTGACCGCCCTGGCCATGGTGGCCTTCGCGGCGAATTCGGTGCTCAACCGCCTTGCCCTTGTCGATGGTCAGGCCGACGCGCTCACCTATACCGGTGTCCGGCTCGCCTCGGGCGCGATCATGCTTGCGCTGATCCTTGCCTGGCGGGGCGGCGTGTTCCGCCGTGGCCGGATTGGCGGCAGCCTAGGCGGCGCGATCGCGCTCTTTCTCTATGCGATCGGCTTTTCCTTTGCCTATCTGGAACTGGGCGCCGGAACCGGGGCACTGCTGCTTTTCGTATCGGTTCAGGTCGGCATGCTTGGCTGGGCAATCGGCATGGGCGACAGGCCGGGCCCTGTCGAATGGGCGGGCTTTGCCTTCGCGATGCTTTTCCTGGCGCTGCTTCTGATGCCGGGCCTCACCGCGCCCGATCCACTTGGCGCGGGGCTGATGGTGCTGGCCGGGCTGGCCTGGGCCGCCTACACGCTGATCGGTCGCGGCTCGCTCACGCCGCTTGCCGATACGGGCGGCAATTTCATCCGCTGCCTGCCGGTGGCGCTGGTCCTCATCGTGCCGGGGCTTTGGGGGCAGACGTCAAGCCCGGCGGGCTGGGCCTATGCCATTGCCTCGGGCGCGCTCGCCTCGGGCCTGGGCTATGCGGTGTGGTATTCCGTCCTGCCCGCGCTGGAACGAAGCACGGCCGCCTATGTTCAGCTTACCGTTCCGGCCATCGCCGCGGCGGGGGGCGTGGTGTTCATCGCCGAGCCGCTGACCCTTCGCTTGGCCGCGTGCTCGGCGGGTATTCTGGGCGGAGTGGCCTTGGCGCTCTGGGGCGCGGATGTACGAAAAAGGCGCGCGGCCAGCGCAGCGCCAACGGCGTGACGGGCGCATTCGCCGCGCCAAGGAATTTTGAACATAAAATAAATCTGGACAAACTTATTTGTGCTTGCAAGTATAAATCACCAAGGAGAAGAGCATGCCATCCGAGTTCGACGCGGTCATCATCGGGGCCGGCCATAACAGCCTGGCCTGTGCCGTGCACCTGGCGGCGCGGGGCTGGTCGGTGGGTGTGTTCGAACAATCACGCGAGCCCGGCGGCGCGGTGCGCACGGGCGAGTACACGCTGCCCGGCTTTCGCCATGACTGGGCGGCGATGAACCTTTCGCTCTTCGCCGGATCGCCGTTTTTCAAGGCTTACGGCGATGCGCTGGCCGGGCGCGGGCTGGAATTTGTGCCCGTCGACAAGCCCTTTGCCAGCGCCTTTCCCGACGAAAAATGGCTGGGCGTCAGCACCGATGCAGAGGCAACGCTGGCGCGCATCAAGGCGCTGTCGCCGCGCGATGCCGAGACCTGGCAGGCGATGGCAAAAGCATTTCCGGGCGAGGCCGCGCACATCTTCGCGCTGTTGGGCAGTCCGATGAGAACCCGTGCAATTTCATCTTTCTTCTGGCGACTCTGGCGTGACCGGCGAATGGGCGGCGCGCTAGACATGGCGCGCTTTCTGGCGATGAGCCCGCGCGCCTGGCTGGAAGAGACATTCGAATCGCCGCACCTGCGCGCCACGCTGGGCGCCTGGGGCATGCATCTGGATTTCGCCCCCGATATCGCGGGCGGGGCGCTGTTTCCCTATCTGGAAGCGATGGCGGGCCAGGCTTTCGGCATGGTCATCGGCAAGGGCGGAGCGGATGCGATCATCGGGGCCATGCTGGCCGAGCTTGAGGCGCGCGGCGCCACGGTGCAATGCGGCGCGCGCGTGGCGCGCGTGCTGCACAGGGATGGCAAGGCAACCGGCATCGAGCTGGCCGATGGCAGCAAGGTGACGGCCCGGCGCGCGGTGATCGCCAATATCGCCCCCGGTGCGCTGGCCGGGCTGACCGGCGGCACCGGCCATGCCGGGTTCGAGCGCAAGATGGCCGCCTTTCGCCATGCGCCGGGCACCATGATGATTCATCTGGCGATGGACGGGTTGCCCGACTGGGCGGCGGGGGATGCGCTGAAAAGCTTCGCCTATGTCCATCTCGCGCCGTCGCTGGACCAGATGGCGCGCACCTATGCACAGGCGCAGGCCGGGCTGTTGCCCGACGAGCCGGTGATCGTGGTCGGCCAGCCCACGGTCTTCGACCCCTCGCGCGCCCCCGATGGCAAGCATGTGCTGTGGATGCAGCTGCGCATGGTGCCGGGCGCCATCAGGGGCGATGCCGCCGGGCAGATCGGCGCAACCGATTGGGAAAGTGCGGCCGAACCGATGGCCGAACGCGCGCTGGATATTCTGGAGCGTTACGCACCAGGCGCACGGGCTAAAATCCTGGGCCAGCGCATTGTCAGCCCCGCCGGGCTGGAGGCCGAAAACCCCAATCTGGTGGGCGGCGACCAGATCTGCGGCAGCCACCATCTGTCGCAACACTTCCTGTTTCGGCCCGCGCGGGGTTATTCTGACGGGGCGACACCGATTGCCGGTCTGCACCTGACCGGGGCGGCGGTCTGGCCCGGCGCGGGAACCGGGGCGGGACCGGGCTTTCTGCTTGCGCAGAAGCTGGCAGGAAAATGAAATCGACCAAGCAACCAACCAACGGGGATGCAACCATGAAGATGAAACGCAGAACGCTGTTGCAGATGTCGGCGGCCTCACTGGCCACGGGAATGACGGGCACTCTGGCCCTGCCGCGCGCGGCGCGCGCGCAGGAGATCGACGATCTGGTGATCGCCTATAACGTCAACCTGCCCAGCTGGGACCCGACCACCGGCCCCTCGGCGGTCAACCCAACCATCCAGGGCCTGTATCAGTCGGTGTTTGACCAGTACATCCTGCAGCAGCCCGACCTGTCGCCGGCACCGGGCCTGCTGACCGACTGGGGCTGGAACGACGACCGCACCCAGGTCTGGATGGAGGTGCGCGAGGGCGTCAAATGGCATGACGGCTCGGATTTCACGCCCGAGGATGTGCGCTGGTCGCTTGAACGCGTCTCGCGCGAGGAAACCGGCAGCCCCATGCAGTTCGTCTGGGGCACACTGGCCAATCACCGGGTCGAGGGCAACCGCGTGGTGGCCGATGTCGCCCAGTTCGACCCGACGATCTTCAAGTGGATGTATTTCCTCACCGGCTACGTGCTGCCCAAGGATTACTACGAGCGTGTGGGCCCGGCGGGGTTCGAGGACGCGCCCATCGGCACCGGCCCCTACATGGTGGAACAATACGAGCGCAACGCCTTCGTGCGCCTGCGTGCGAACCCCCATTACTGGGGCGGGGTTCCCGAATTCGAGAGTGTGACCATCCGCTTTGTCACCGATTCCGCCAGCCGCGTGGCCGAGGTCGAATCGGGGCGCAGCCATGTCACGCTGGAAGTGCCCTATGAGGAATATGACCGCCTGCGCACCCGCCCCGGCCTTGCCGGCAGCGATGCCCCGGTTTCGGACATTGCGATGATCTTCTTTTCCAACCGCGATGCGATGGCCGAAGAAAACGTGCGCAAGGCCGCCGTGCATGCGGTGGACAAGCAGCTGATCATCGACCGGCTGCTTTCGGGCTATGGCGTGGCGCTGCACACGCTGGAAACGCCCGAATACCTGGCCTTCGACCCCACGATCGAGGTGGAATACGACCCCGATCTGGCGCGCGAATTGCTGGCGGAATTGGGCTATTCGACTGACAACCCGGCGCGCTTCACCATCCAGACCACGCGCGGCTACAAGCCCAAGGATTACGAGATGATCCAGGCCATCGTCGGCATGTGGCGCCGCGTCGGCATTCAGGCCGAGATCGAGGTGTACGAGGTTGCGCGCCACTTCGAGCTGCGCGCGGCGGGCGAGCTGGCGCCGGCGGCCTTCTACAACTGGGGCAATTCGGTGGGCGATCCGACCACCTCGACCGGTTTTGCCATGTTCGGCCCCAGCCCGCATTCGGCCTGGGACAGCGACGATCTGAACGAGATGATCGGCCCGCTCTGGGGCGAGGCCGACGAGGAGACGCGCATCGAGGGCTGGAAGGCGGTCAGCCGCCATATCGCCGAGAACGCTTATGTGCTGCCGCTTCTGCAATATGTGCAGCCGGTGGTGCATTCCGAGAGGGTGAATGTGCAGCAACACGCCTCGGGCGCGCTGCTGCCGCATCTGATGACCCGCGCCTGAGCGCGCGCCTGCGCCGGCCGGGGCAATTCCCGGCCGGCACGCATACGGAATTTCCATGCTTGCCAGACGTATCCTGACCCGGCTTCTGACCACGCTGGTCACGCTGCTTGGCGTGTCCATCGTGGTGTTCGTGGTCATCCGGGTGGTACCGGGCAACCCCATCGCCATGATGCTGCCGCCCGGCGCCACACAGGCCGATATCGACCGGCTGAACGCGCTTTACGGCTTTGACCGCTCGATACTCGCGCAGTACTTCATCTGGCTGGGCGGGGTGGTGCAGGGCGATTTCGGCACCTCCATCCAGACCCGCCAGCCGGTGCTCGACCTGGTGCTGCGGCGGCTGCCGGCCACGCTGGAACTGGCGATCATGGCGCTGGTCATCGCCGTGGCGCTGGGTGGTTTCCTGGCGCTGACCGGCACAAGGCTGCGCGGCACCGCCACCGAGGGTGCCATCGATGTGGGTAACGGCATGGCGCTGTCGATCCCCGATTTCCTGTGGGGGCTGGTGCTTATCCTGCTGTTCGGGGTGCTATGGCCGGTGTTCGACATTTCGGGCCGTGTCTCGCCCAGCCTGGTGCCCGAGTTCTACACCCGGTTCTTCCTTTTCGAGAGCGTGCTGCGCCTGCGCTTCGATCTGTGGCTCGATCTGGTGCGCCACATGCTGATGCCGGCGCTGGCGCTGGCCATCCCGCTGGCGGCGATCATCGGGCAGTTGCTCAAGCAAAGCCTGAAGGAAACCATGCATCTGGATTACGTCACCCTGGCGCGCACCAAGGGCTATGGCGAGAACCATGTGATTGTGCGCGAGGCGCTGCGCAACGCGGTGCTGCCCACGCTGACCCTGATCGGCGTGCAGTTCACCTTTCTCATCGGCGGCACCGTGATCATCGAGCGGCTGTTTTCCTATGAGGGGCTGGGCAACATGGCCATCGACGCCGTGATCAACCGCGATCTGCCGCTCATTCAGGGCATCGTCATCGTCTTTGCGCTGCTCTTTACCGTGATCAATCTCATCGTCGATCTGCTCTATACCGTGCTGAACCCGAGGTTGCGCAATGCTTGACGCGCGCGACATGGTCAAACGCCGGCTGGGGTTGCGGCTGTGGCTGTCGGGCGGTTGGCTGGTGCTGTTGCTGCTCGCGGCGCTGATGGCGCCGTGGATCGCCCCGCATGACCCGCTGGAGCAGGATCTTTTCACCTCGCGCCTGCCGCCCTTCTGGATGGCGGGTGCCGAGCCCGGCTACTGGCTGGGCACCGACAGTTTGGGCCGCGATGTGCTCACCCGCATCATGTATGGCGCCCGCGTGGCGCTGATCGTCGCGCTTGTCGCCGGCACCGCCACGATGCTGATCGGGGCCGCGCTGGGGCTGATCGCGGGGTATTACCGGGGCTGGCCCGATATGGTGATCTCGCGGCTGATCGATATCTGGATGGCCTTCCCGCCGGTGCTGTTTGCCATCCTGCTGATCGCCGTTCTGGGCACCGGGCTGACCTCGGTGATCATCGCCATCATCGTCATCGACTGGACACGCTTTGCCCGCGTCGTGCGCGCCGAGGCGATGGCCCAGGGCGCGATGGATTATGTTGCCTCGGCGCAGGTGGCCGGGCAACGCCGGCTGGGCATCATGCTGCGCGAGATCCTGCCCAATGTGCTGCCCACCATCGTTGCGCTGCTGACGCTTGAGATGGGCATCGCCGTGATCGTCGAGGCGATATTGAGCTTCGTCAACCTGTCGATCTCCACCGATGATCCCACCTGGGGCGGCATGATCGCCGAGGGTCGGACGTCGATCCATCAGGCGTGGTGGGTGCTGGTGTTCCCGCTGGCGGCGCTGTTTCTTACCGTCCTGTCCTTCAGCCAGCTCGGCGAGGGGCTGAAGGACCGCTTCGACCCGGTGCTGCGATGAGCGCGTTTCTGTCCATCCGCAACCTGTCGGCGGTGCTGAAGGGCGGCCCGCCCCTGCTGCGCTCGGTCTCGCTGGATGTGGCGGCAGGCGAGGTGCGCGGGCTGGTGGGCGAATCCGGCGCCGGCAAGTCGATGATCGGCAAGGCCGTGCTGGGCATATTGCCGCGCGCGGTCGAGGTGGTCGAGGGCGAGATCTGGCTCGACGGGGTGGATTTGCTACGCCTGAAACCCACCGAGCGCCGCCGCCGCATCGGTGCCACCGCGGCGCTCATTCCGCAAGACCCGATGACCGCGCTCAACCCCTCGCGGCGCATCGGGCCGCAGATCACCGACCGACTGGTGGATATCCTGGGCTGGCGCCGCGCCGCTGCTGACGCCCGCGCGCTGGAGCTGCTGGAACAGGTCCATATCCCCGACCCGGCGCGCGTCATGCGCGCTTATCCGCATGAGCTTTCGGGCGGCATGCGCCAGCGCGTGCTCATCGCCTCGGCCTTTGCCGCCGAGCCGAAGCTGATCGTCGCCGATGAACCCACCACGGCGCTGGATGTGACGGTGCAAAAGCAGATATTGCGGCTGATCGCACAGATGCAGGCGCGCCACGGCACGGCGCTGTTGTTCGTCACCCATGATCTGGGCGTGGTATCAAAAATCTGTGGCACGCTTTCGGTGCTCTATGCCGGCAAGGTCGTCGAGGATGCAGATGTGCGCGATTTCTTCGCCGCGCCTGCCCATCCCTATTCGGCCGCGCTGCTGGCCGCCACGCCCCGCTACACCGATCCGAAAGCCGGGCTGAACCCGGTGCCCGCTTCGGTGATCAAGGCCGTGGATGCCGAGATCTCGGCATTCGACAGGGGCTGGCGAAATGGTTGAGGCTGTGAAGCCCCCCCCCCTTTATCAGGTCAGCGATCTGCGCCTGTCATTTCCCGACATGGCGCGCAAATCCCTTTTCGGCGCGGCGCCGGGCATCGAGGTGCTGCACGGGTTGAGCTTTGACATCGCGCGTGGCGAGGTGCTGGGCATTGTCGGCGGTTCGGGCTCGGGCAAGACCACGCTGGGCCGGGTGCTGGTGCGGCTGCTGCAACCCACGGGCGGGCAGCTGAAATTCGACGGGCAGGAGATAGGCGCGCTGGACGAGGCCGCGCTGCGCCCGCTGCGCCGGCGCTTCCAGATGATCTTTCAAGACCCGATGTCATCGCTCAATCCGCGCCGGCGGGTGGGCAGCATCATCGCCGCGCCGCTGAAGCTGCACGGTTTTGATGCTGTCAGCCGGCGCGTGGACGAGGCGCTCGACCATGTCGGCCTGCCGCGCGCCTTTCGCCACCGCTACCCGCACGAGCTGTCTGGCGGCCAGCGCCAGCGCGTGGGCATCGCCCGGGCCATCGCCATGCAGCCCGAATTCATCCTCGCCGACGAGATCGTCTCGGGGCTGGATGTGTCGAGCCAGGCCACGGTGCTGGCGCTGCTTGAGGACCTGGTGCGCGATCTGGGGCTGACGCTGGCCTTCATCAGCCATGATCTCAGCGTCATACGCCGGCTGTGTTCGCATATCATGGTGCTCGAAAGCGGCCGGATCGTCGAGCACCGGCCCACCGATGCGCTGTTTGACAGCCCGCAATCCGATTACACCCGCACGCTGATCGACGCCATTCCGCTGCCCGATGTGGATGCGGACTGGATCAACCGCGACTGACCGGCAAGCGCGGCAGCAATTCCGCCAATGCCCTGACAGCGCTGGCCATGGTTTGCGGTGCGCAATACTCGGCCGGATTGTGGCTGACCCCGTCACGACAGGCCAGAAACAGCAAGGCCACCGGGCACAGATCGGCCATAGCCGAGGTGTCATGCGTCGCCCCCGATGGCAGGCGCAGCCCGCGCCCGCCAGTGGCGCGGATGGCCTGCACCAGCGCTTCCTGCAGCGCCTTGTCACAAGGCGTGGCCGGCTGGGCATAGGTGCGCTGCATCGCGATCTCCAGCTTGCGCGCCTTTGCGATCTGTTGCGCCTGCGCGGTCAGGGCGATGCCGGCCTGTTCGCGGATGCTGTCTTCGGGCGCGCGGATTTCCACATTCATCTCGACACCGCCGGGCACCGCGTTCACCGCCCCCGGCAGCACTTTCAGTGTGCCGACCGTGGCCAGAAGCCCCTCGGTCTCTCTCGCGCGCGTTTCGACCTCCAGCACCAGCTCGGCCGCGGCGGCCAGTGCATCGCGGCGCATCTCCATCGGCATGGTGCCGGCATGGGCCGCCTGCCCTGTGAAGCTGACGCTGTGGCGCTCGATCCCGCAGATGGCGGTAACCACGCCCAGCGCCTCGGCCTCGGCCTCCAGCACCGGGCCCTGTTCGATATGGCATTCGATCCAGCCCAGCACGCCGGCCGGGTCGCGCTTCAGGGCGGGTAGGGCATCGGGGTTCAGCCCGAAATCGCGCATCGCCTGCGCCAGGGTGATGCCGTCATCATCGGCCAGATCAAGCGCCGCCATGTCGAAAGTGCCGGCCAGCGCCCGTGGCCCCATCAGCGCGGTGGGAAAGCGCACGCCCTCTTCATCGGCAAAGGCCAGCACCTCGACGGCGAAGGGCAGTGCATGCTCGCCCAGCGCCTTGAGCGCCAGAACCGGCAGCACCACACCCATAGCGCCGTCATAGGCACCGCCCTGGCGCACGCTGTCATGATGCGAACCCATCAGCAGGGTTGGTGCGCCGGCGGGCCCCTCGCGGCGGCCGATCAGCGTGCCGGCATCGTCCATCGCAACCGCAAGCCCGGCGCTTTCCATCAACTCGGCCAGCAGCGGCAACACCGCTCGGTGCTCTTGAGTGAAGGGCAGGCGGGTAACGCCGGGGCCGGGCTCGGAAATGGCGGCCAGCCGGTCGATCCAGCTTGCGGCCAATGCGCCCCAGTCGGTGTTGGCCCAGTCGGTGTTGGCGGTGTCACTCATGGCAGCGCGCCGGGTCGGTGCGAACGGGAAGGCCGGCCACCCAGCGGGCGTAATCGGGCTGGCGGGCGCGCTCAATCAGGCGCGACAGCGCCACCAGCGGCGCCTCGTCCCAGTCGATGCGCAGATCGAGCGGCGGCTCGGTATCGCACAGGATCAACAGCGCCGCCGACAAGTTGCCGCGCCGGTCGCCGCCGGCGCGTTCGGCGGCCGTGAGCGCGGCCATCAGCCGGTCAACCATCAGCCCCTCGGTGCGCAGGAAGGTATCGCGCGCCTCATCCACCACCTCGGGGCCCTTGAGCGTGTTGCCCGCGACGATCAGATCCTCGCAGATGCTTTCGCCCTTCCAGTCGAAATTCTCGGCGCCGGTGAACACCCCCACCGTGCCCGACCGGCAGACAAGGCTCATCTGCCGCCAGCCGCGCCCGTCATCGAGGCCAGTCACCTGATCGACCACATGCTGGGCGTCCTGGTCCGAGCGCAACAGATCAAACGCCTGATCCGCCCAGATGGTCGAGGGCTTCTCGCCCTGCGTGGCGGCGATGCCGGTGCGCGAATCACCACGCAGCACCCAGCCGCCGACGCAAAGATTGCCGGTCATCGCGGCGCCGCCCATGAGCCCGGTGACCGGATCGCGCGCCAGAATCGACACTGTCATGCACAAACCTTTCTTCCATTCAGGGCAGGATCAAACGAATCCTTTTCCAAATTCGATTTATCATGATAAATAGCCGGAAGCGAGACCAACAGGGAGAATTTACCATGCTGCCAATCCTTACCCGTCGCGGCGCCGGGCTGCTTGCCGCCACCTTCCTTGCCACTTCGGCGCTGACCATGCCCCTGCAGGCACAGACCCCGCCGGGCGTGCTGGTCGTCGGCCAGATCGCCGAGCCGCAGGCGCTCGATCCGCATGCGGTGACCGCGGTGAACGATTTCCGCATTCTGATGAACATCTATGACGGGCTGGTGCGCTACGCGCCGGGCACGCTGGAGGCGGAGCCGGCGCTGGCCGAGGCCTGGGAAATCAGCGAGGACGGCACGGTCTATACCTTCACCCTGCGCGAGGGCATCACCTTCCACGATGGCAGCGAGTTCAACGCCGAGGCCGTGGTCTGGAATTTCGAGCGCATGCTCGATGAAGAACACCCCTACCACCACACCGGCCCGTTCCCGCTGTCCTTCTTCTTCTCGGCGATCGAGAATGTGGAAGCGCTGGATTCCCATGGCGTGCGCTTCACCCTGAACGAGCCCTATGCGCCCTTCCTTTCTAATCTGGCCTATCCCACCGGGCTGATCGTCTCGCCCGCGGCGGTGATGGAACATGGCGAGGAATTCGGGCGCAACCCCTCGGGCACCGGGGCGTTCCTGTTTCAGGAATGGCGCTCGAACGAGCGTGTGACGGTGGTGCGCAACCCCGATTACTGGGATGGCGTGGCGGCATCCGAGGCGGTGATCTTCCGCCCCATCACAGATGCCAATACCCGCACCGCCGAGATGCTGGCCGGGGGTATCGACATCATGGTCGAGGTGCCGCCGGTGGCGCTGTCGCAATTCGACGGTCCCGGGTTTGAGCTGGTCGAGCAGGCCGGGCCGCATGTGTGGTTCCTTATCCTGAACGTCAAGGAGGGCCCGTTCAGTGATGTCCGCGTGCGTCAGGCGGCGAATTACGCGATCAACCGCGAGGCGCTGGTCAATGACGTGCTGGAAGGCACCGCCACCGTGGCCACCGGGCCCATCGCGCCGGCCTTCGCATGGGCCTATGCCGGGCTGGAGCCCTACCCCCATGACCCCGAGCGCGCGCGCGAATTGCTCGCCGAGGCCGGGGCCGAGGGCGCCTCGCTGACCTTCTATGTCACCGAGGGTGGCTCGGGGATGCTGGACCCGGTGCCGATGGGCACGGCGATTCAGGCCGATCTGGCCGCCGTGGGTTTTGATGTCACCATCGAGACTTATGAATGGAACACCTTCCTTGGCCGTGTGAACCCGGGGCTGGAGGGGCAGGCGGACATGGCGCAGATGGCCTGGATGACCAATGACCCCGACACGCTCCCCTTCCTGACCTTGCGCACCGAGGCGTGGCCCGACGCGGGCGGCTTCAACTCGGGCTATTACTCCAACCCCGAGGTCGATGCGCTGCTGGAGGCCGCGCGTGTCGAGACCGACCAGGACGAGCGCGCGCGCCTTTACCGCGAGATGCAGGAGATTGTGCGCGAGGATGCGCCCTGGGTGTTCGTGGCCAACTGGGTGCAGAATGCCGTGACCAATGACCGGGTGGAGAATTTCCAGCTGGAGCCCTCGTTCTTCCTGCTGCTTCGGGATGTGGTGAAGAACTGAGACGGCGTTGAGGGGGGCTGTCGGCC
>JAFIEG010000133.1 GCA_020832665.1 Pararhodobacter sp.
CAACCCCCCCCGGGCCTGCACCCGCGCCCCCCCCGCCCCGCACGGGGCCGGGGGCACTGCCGCCAGCGGCGGGAGCGATGCCATGCTGAAGCATCGCGGCTTTCCCGGCCGGCTTCCCGGCACCGATTTCCAGTTCGTCGTCCGCCGCGCCAACAAGCAGGGCGCCACGCCGCTGGTGGCGCGCAAGCGCCATGCCGACCGCCGCCCCGCCGACCGGCGCGCCGATGCCGGCTTCTTGGCCGCGCTCTGGGCGCATTTCGGCGATGAACCTTTCGAGCGCGGCAATCTCGATGCCGGGCGGCTGTCCTGGCTTTTCGGGCGCGAGGTGGTGCCGGCCGAAGAGCCCTTCGACCCGCAAAGCTACACGGCGCTTTTACGCATCGATGTAGCGACGGCACGCATCAGCTTTCCCGAGATCTTCGCCGACAGCGACAGCGGCACCGCCGCCCATGGAAAGGGTGACCGGTGAGGCAGATCAGCACCGCATGCCGCCAGCCGGCAGATCAAGACAACAACGCAGACAAGGCCCGAATCGGGCCGGGGGAGGGGGCATGTTCGAAAAGATCCTGATCGCCAATCGCGGCGAGATCGCCTGCCGCGTCATCAAGAGCGCGCGCAAGATGGGCATCAAGACCGTGGCGGTCTATTCCGATGCCGATCGGAGCGCGCTGCATGTACAGATGGCCGACGAGGCGGTCCATATCGGCCCGGCACCGGCGAATCAGTCCTATATTGTCATCGACAGGATCATGGACGCCATCCGCCAGACCGGTGCGCAGGCCGTCCATCCCGGCTATGGCTTCCTGTCCGAGAACATGAAATTCGCCCAGGCGCTCGAGGCCGAGGGCGTGGCCTTCATCGGCCCGCCCTCGGGCGCGATCGAGGCAATGGGCGACAAGATCACCTCGAAGAAACTCGCCGCCGAGGCCGGGGTGAGCACCGTGCCCGGCTATATGGGGCTGATCGCCGATGCCGAGGAAGCGGTGACGATCTCGCGCGAGATCGGCTATCCGGTGATGATCAAGGCCAGCGCGGGCGGCGGCGGCAAGGGCATGCGCATCGCCTGGAACGACGACGAGGCGCGCGAGGGCTTCCAGTCATCGAAGAGCGAGGCGGCATCGAGCTTCGGAGATGACCGCATCTTCATCGAGAAATTCGTCACCCAGCCGCGCCATATCGAGATCCAGGTGCTGGCCGACCGGCACGGCAACTATGTCTATCTGTTCGAGCGCGAATGCTCGATCCAGCGCCGCAACCAGAAGGTCATCGAGGAAGCCCCCTCGCCCTTTCTCGACGATGCCACGCGCAAGGCCATGGGCGAGCAGGCCGTCGCCCTGGCGCGCGCGGTTGATTACACCTCGGCCGGCACGGTGGAATTCATCGTCGATGGCGAGCGCAATTTCTACTTCCTGGAAATGAACACCCGCCTGCAGGTCGAACACCCGGTCACCGAGCTGATCACCGGTGTCGATCTGGTCGAACAGATGATCCGCATCGCCGCCGGCGAGATGCTGCCCTTCGCGCAGGTAGACCTGACAATCGACGGCTGGGCAATGGAAAGCCGGCTCTATGCCGAAGACCCCTATCGCAACTTCCTGCCCTCGATAGGCCGGCTCACCCGCTACCGCCCGCCAGCCGAGGGCCCCACCCCCACCGGCGGCATCCTGCGCAACGATACCGGCGTCTATGAGGGCGGCGAGATCAGCATGTATTATGACCCGATGATCGCCAAACTGTGCAGCTGGGGCGCCACCCGCGCCGCAGCCATCGAGGAGATGCGCCTGGCGCTCGACACCTTCGAGGTCGAGGGCATCGGCCACAACCTGCCCTTCTGCTCGGCGGTGATGGAGCATCCGCGCTTCAACTCGGGCGCCATCACCACCGCCTTCATCGCCGAGGAATACCCTGAGGGCTTTCAGGGCGTCACCCTGCCCGAGGCCACGCTCAAGCGCGTCGCCGCCGCCGCCGCCGCCATGAACCGGGTGGCCGAGATAAGGCGCACCCGCATCTCGGGGCGGATGGACAATCACGAGCGCAAGGTTGGCGATGACTGGGTGGTCAGCACCCAGGGGCAGGATTTTGCCCTGCATATTCGCGCCGACAAGGGCGGCGCCACCGTCGAGTTCGCGAATGGCGGCGGCGCCATGCGCGTCGAATCCGACTGGGTGCCGGGCCAGAGCCTGGCGCGGCTTCTGGTCGATGGCGAGCCGCTGGTGCTCAAGGTCAGCCGCATCACCGGCGGCTACCGGGTGCGCCTGCGCGGCGCCGATCTCAAGGTGCATGTCTTCACCCCGCGCCAGGCCGAACTGGCCGCGCTGATGCCCGAAAAGGCTCCGCCCGACACCTCTAAACTGCTGCTGTGCCCGATGCCGGGGCTGATGATGAAGCTCTCGGTCGAAGAGGGACAGGAAGTGTTCGAGGGTCAGGCGCTGTGCACCGTCGAGGCGATGAAGATGGAAAACATCCTGCGCGCCGAGCGCCGCGGCGTGGTGAAGAAGATCAATGCCGAAATCGGCGGCCCGCTGGCCGTGGATGACGTGATCATGGAGTTCGAGTGAGCGCGCGCCCCTTCATCTTGCCCCAAATACGCGCGGGGGGAGGCCAGCCCCTTCACGGGGCTGGGCGGGGGGCAGCAGCCCCCCTGCCCCGCTCGCGGCTTCAGTCCCGCCCCGAGGGCCTTCTTTCCATCATTTCCTGCCGGCGCAGCGGAAAACGGTCGATCACCGCGTTGAGTTCGCGCACCGAGCGCGGCGCCGGGCGGCGCTGTTTCACCTCGCCATCCTTGTCGATGATCGCCAGCATGAAGCCGCGCGGGCGCAGCATCCGGCGCAGCGCGCTATCCGAATTGCGGTCGGTATCGGTGATCACCACCACGTCGCGCTCATACAGGTCATCCGCCCGCTCGGCGATGTCGCGCATCTGGCGGATGAATGCCGGGTCGCTGGGGGTGTCGGCCATTACCGCCAGTATGCGCCATTCCCAGATGAAATCCTCGATCTCCACCCCGGCGGCATCGATAATGCGCAGCCCTTCCGGCGTCTCGGCCTCGTCGGCCTCGCCCTCGGCCACTTCTGCGGCAGCGTCGGGCAGAACCTCGGCGGCGAGGATCAGCGCGTCTTCACCGGGCAAGGTCCGGGCAGCCGGCGCGGTAACGGCGAGTACCGGCAGGATGGCAATGATTGACGCAGCGAGGCTATGTCTCATGGGCAGCGACCGATCCTTTGTTGCTGCCATACATATAGGCAAGCCGCGCGGAAAAACACCAGAGCAAGGGCAGAAATGCCGCCCCCGCGGCATGATGCCCGCAAGCATGAGGGATTGACAGCATGAGCCAGAACAAACCCGGCCTTGCCGAGTGGCGGGCACTCGCCGAGAAGGAACTCAAGGGCCGCAACCCTGACAGCCTGATCTGGGAAACGCTCGAGGGCATCAAGGTCAAGCCACTCTACACCCAGGAAGACGTGCAGGGGCTTGCGCATATGGACGGCTTGCCGGGCCTGCCGCCCTTTACCCGCGGCCCGCGCGCCACCATGTATGCCGGCCGCCCCTGGACGATCCGCCAATATGCCGGCTTTTCCACTGCCGAGGAATCGAACGCCTTCTACCGCAAGGCACTGGCCGGCGGGCAGCAGGGCGTTTCGGTGGCCTTCGATCTGGCCACCCATCGCGGCTATGACAGCGACCATGCGCGCGTTGTGGGCGATGTCGGCAAGGCCGGCGTGGCCATCGATTCGGTCGAGGACATGAAGATCCTGTTCGACGGCATTCCGCTTGATCAGGTCAGCGTATCGATGACGATGAACGGCGCCGTCATCCCCATTCTCGCCAGTTTCATCGTCACCGGCGAGGAACAGGGCGTCGATCGCAAGCTGCTTTCGGGGACCATCCAGAACGACATCCTCAAGGAATTCATGGTCCGCAATACCTATGTCTACCCGCCCGAAGCGAGCATGCGCATCGTCGCCGACATCATCGAATACACCGCCACCGAGATGCCGCGCTTCAACTCCATCTCGATTTCCGGCTACCATATGCAGGAGGCGGGCGCGAACCTGGTACAGGAGCTTGCCTTCACGCTGGCCGACGGGCGCGAATATGTCCGCACCGCCATCAACCGCGGCATGGATGTCGACGCCTTCGCCGGGCGGCTGAGCTTCTTCTTCGCCATCGGCATGAATTTCTTCATGGAGGTGGCAAAGCTGCGCGCTGCGCGGCTCTTGTGGCACCGCATCATGAGCGAGTTCGAGCCCAAGAAGCCCTCCAGCCTGATGCTGCGCACCCATTGCCAGACCTCGGGCGTCAGCCTGGCCGAGCAGGACCCCTACAACAATGTCGTGCGCACCGCCTATGAGGCGCTCGCCGCCGCGCTTGGCGGCACGCAATCGCTGCACACCAACGCGCTCGACGAGGCCATCGCCCTGCCCACCGAATTTTCGGCGCGCATCGCGCGCAACACGCAGCTGGTCCTGCAGGAAGAGACTGGCATCACGCATGTCGTCGATCCGCTCGCCGGCAGTTATTATGTAGAAAAACTGACCGCCGACATGGCCGAAGCGGCGTGGAAACTGATCGAGGAAGTCGAGGAACTGGGCGGCATGACCAAGGCGGTGGCCTCGGGCATGCCCAAGCTGCGCATCGAGGAAAGCGCCGCGCGCCGCCAGGCGCTGATCGACCGCGGCGAGGATGTGATCGTCGGCGTGAACAAGTACCGCAAGGAAAAGGAAGACCCGATCGACATCCTGGATATCGACAACGCCAGGGTCCGCGACTCGCAGATCCGGCGGCTCGAACAGGTGCGCGGCAGCCGCGATCTGGGCGCCTGCGACGCTGCGCTCGCCGAGGTCGAGCGCCGCGCGCGCGAGGGCGGTAACCTACTCGAAGCGGCGGTCGAGGCCGCAAGGGCCCGTGCCAGCGTGGGAGAAATCAGCATGGCCATGGAAAAGGTATTCGGCCGCCACCGCGCCGAGGTGAAAACACTCGCCGGCGTATATGGCGCCGCCTATGAGGGCGATGACGACTTCGCCGCCATCCAGCGCGAGGTCGAGGCCTTCGCCGAGGCCGAGGGCCGCCGCCCGCGTATGCTGGTGGTCAAGATGGGCCAGGACGGGCATGATC
>JAFIEG010000134.1 GCA_020832665.1 Pararhodobacter sp.
GGGGGGGCGGGGGCCCGGGGCCGCGCGGGCGCCCCGCCGCCGCGCCGCCGAGGCCGAAGCGCGTCCCATGCCGCGCGAACTGGGCGGGCGCGCCGGGCCCGAGCCGGTGCGCTATGGCGACTGGGAGCGCAAGGGAATCGCCATTGATTTCTGAGCGCGCTCAGCGCAGGCGGAAATCGGCGTGCTCGCCCCGCCCCCGGTCAGAGACGAAGCGCAGCGCATTACCATCACGCAGCACGGCCTGACAGTTATGCTCGATCTCGGTTCCGCCCCAATCCATGGCGCGGCAGAAATATCCGTCCTGCCAACGCCATTCGCCGGTAACATCGTAGCCAAAGGCACGGCCTCTGATCTGGCCGGCATCCTCGCCGGTGCGGTGTACCACCAGACGAATGCCGAAGCGCGAAAGCTGGCGGTCTTCGACAAGGCTGGTGAAATCAGCCGCACGGGTAACCTGCTCGAAAGCCGCCACCGGGGCGGGTAGCGCCAGCGCGGCGGCGATTGCCGCGGCGGCGAGCATCATCGGGCTCCGGGTTGCTTGCATGGGCTTCTCCTTCCTGCTGCCTGCCCTTACGCGCCGCGCTGCCTGCCGGATCACCGCCTGCCGGGGCGAAGGGCACAGGCAGCGCCGGGGCTCTGGCGGTTGCGCGGGATTTCGCCTAGAGGCAGGGCGCAAATGCATCGCATGGAAGAGGGGAAGAACCGCCATGTTCGTCGCCACGCTACTGACCGACCCGGCGCGCAAGGGGCTTGACCCGGCGCTGGCCGAGGCTCTGCGCAACGCCTGGGGCGGGGGCGGGCTGCGCTGGCTGGCCGAGGGCGAGGCGGCGGAATTTCCGCTGGCGCAGGAGCCGGGCAATCTGTGGCAGGTGTGGCAGGATCTTCAGGCGCAGGGCGTCGATCTGGCGGTGCAGCCGGCCGAGGGGCGGCGCAAGCGCATGCTCATTGCCGATATGGACAGCACGATGATCGAGCAGGAATGCATCGACGAGCTGGCCGATATGGCCGGTTTCGGCGCGCAGGTGGCGGCGGTCACGGCGCGGGCGATGAATGGCGAGCTGGAATTCGAGCCGGCGCTGCGTGAGCGCGTGGCGCTGTTGCGCGGCCTGCCCGAGGCGATCATCGATCAGGTGCTGGCCGAGCGCATCACCCTGCGCCCCGGCGGACGCGAGCTGGTGGCCACGATGCGCGCGCATGGGGCGTGGTGCGTGCTGGTCTCGGGCGGGTTCAGCGCATTCACCGGGCGGGTGGCGGCGATGCTGGGTTTCGACGAAGAGCGCGCCAACCGGCTGGAAGTGGCCGATGGGAAGCTTACTGGCCGCGTGATCGAGCCGATTCTGGGCCGCGAGGCGAAGCTGCAGGCGCTTGGCGAGATTTCCGCGCGGCGCGGGATCGCGCCAGGCGAGGTGATGGCGGTGGGCGATGGCGCGAATGATCTGGCCATGCTCAAGGCCGCAGGCGCCGGTGTGGCGCTGCATGCCAAGCCTTCGGTCTCGGCGCGCTGCCGGCTGCGGGTCAATTTCGGCGATCTGTCGGCTTTGCTGTTCCTGCAGGGCTTCGCGCGCGAGGAATTCGTTGGTTTGTGAGGGCAGGTCCCGGTGACGGGTTCACGCTCACACGGCAACCGGTTGGCGGGTTTGAAGACCTCAGCGATTGTTCCCGCCCGTGCTTTCATACCAGGTCAACCGGTTTTCCTGTCTGCCGACATAAGAAGGTCAAGCAAGCACGCCCCCACCCCCATCAATTGGCGATTCCCCTTCGCCCTGTCAGGCGTTAAGAGGGGCGCATGAGCGATGAACTGCCCCCCAACGAGCCGCCTGCGGAGCCTCCGGCCCAGCCGCCCGCCGAGCCACCCGAAGACCCGGCCACGGCGCCGCTGGCCGAGCCCCTGCGCCGCGCGCTGGGCGAGCGCTATCTGCAATACGCGCTCTCCACCATCATGCACCGCGCGCTGCCCGATGCGCGCGACGGGCTCAAGCCCGTGCATCGGCGCATCCTCTTTGCCATGCGCGAATTGCGCTTGTCCTCGACCGGCGGCTTTCGCAAATCGGCCAAGATTTCCGGCGATGTCATGGGCAATTATCACCCGCATGGCGATGCCGCCATCTATGACGCGATGGCGCGGCTGGCGCAGGATTTCGCCGTCCGCTACCCGCTGGTCGACGGGCAGGGCAATTTCGGCAATATCGACGGCGACAACCCCGCCGCCAGCCGCTACACCGAGGCCCGCCTGACCGCCGCCGCCGAGGCGCTGCTGGAAGGGCTGGATGAAGACGCGGTCGATTTCCGCCCCAATTACGACGGCACGCTGAGCGAGCCGGTGGTGCTGCCGGCGGCCTTTCCCAACCTGCTGGCCAATGGCGCCAGCGGCATTGCCGTGGGCATGGCCACCAACATTCCGCCGCATAACATGGACGAGCTGATCGAGGGTTGCCTGGCGCTTATCGCGCGACCCGATCTGCCGCATGAAGAGCTGATGGCGTTGATCCCGGGCCCAGACTTTCCCACCGGCGGGGTGGTGGTGGAGCCGCGCGAAAGCCTGATCCGCGCCTATGAGGAAGGGCGCGGCGGCATCCGCCTGCGCGCGCGCTGGCAGGTCGAGCAACTGCCGCGCGGACAGTGGCAGGTGGTGGTGAACGAAATCCCCTACCAGGTGCAGAAATCCAAGCTCATCGAAAAACTGGCCGAGTTGATCCAGACCCGCAAGGTGCCGCTTCTGGCCGATGTGCGCGACGAATCGGCCGAGGATGTGCGCCTGGTGCTGGAGCCGCGCGCGCGCACGGTCGAGCCGGAACTGATGATGGGAATGCTGTTTCGCCATTCCGATCTCGAAACCCGCTTCAGCCTCAACATGAATGTGCTCATCGACGGGCTGGTGCCGAAGGTTTGCGGGCTGCGCGAGGTACTGCGCGCCTTTCTCGATCATCGGCGCGATGTATTGGGCCGGCGCGCGCGCCACCGCCTGGCAAGGATCGACCACCGGCTTGAGGTGCTGGAAGGCTTCCTCATTGCGTTTCTCAACCTCGACCGGGTGATCGACATCATCCGCTATGACGAGGCCCCGCGCGCGGCGCTGATGCGCGAGCACTGGGGAAGGGACTTCGTGCGCGCCACCTCAGAGGCCGATTATGTGCCCCCCGAACCGGGCGAGGGCGAACTCAGCGAACTGCAGGCCGAGGCGATCCTGAACATGCGGCTGCGCAGCCTGCGCCGGCTGGAAGAGATGGAGCTGCGGCGCGAGCGCGACGCGCTCATCGAGGAGCGCGCCTCGATCGAGGATCTGCTCGCCTCCGAGCGGCTGCAATGGAAGCGCATCGGCGAGGAGCTGCGCGCGGTGCGCAAGGCGTTCGGCAAGGCCACGGTGCAGGGGCGCCGGCGCACCGGCTTTGCCGAGGCCGGCGCGGTGGAAGACGTTCCGCTGGAGGCGATGATCGAGCGCGAGCCGGTCACGGTGGTCTGCTCGAAAATGGGCTGGATCAGGGCGATGAAGGGCCATGTGTCGCTCGATCAGCCCTTCAAGTTCAAGGATGGCGACGAGGGCCGCTTCGCCTTTCACGCCGAAACCACCGACCGCATCGTGCTGTTTGGCTCGAACGGGCGCTTCTACACGCTTTCGGCGGCCAATCTGCCCGGCGGGCGCGGCACCGGCGAGCCGGTGCGGCTGATGGTCGATCTGCCCAACGAGACGCAGATCGTCGATCTCTTCGTGCACCGGCCCGGCGGGCGGCTGATCGTGGCCTCTTCGGCTGGCGATGGCTTCATCGTGCCGGCGGACGAGCTTGTCGCGCAGACCCGCGCCGGCAAGCAGGTGCTGAACCTGCGCGAGGGGGTGCGGGCGCTGATCTGCCGGCCGGTGGCGGGCGATCATGTCGCGGTGGTGGGCGAGAACCGCAAGCTTCTGGTCTTCGCGCTCGATGAACTGCCCGAAATGACCCGCGGCAAGGGCGTGCGACTGCAGAAATACAAGGATGGCGGGCTGTCCGACCTGACCACGCTCACCCTCGCCGAGGGGCTGCGCTGGAAAGACCCGGCCGGGCGCACCCGCCATGAGACCGATCTCGCCGAATGGCTGGGCAAGCGCGCCTCGGCCGGGCGCATGGCGCCGCGCGGCTTTCCGCGCGACAACCGTTTTACCTGAGCTGGCGGCCGGGGGCGGCGCCCGGATTGTCTTGCAAGGCCGTATCGGCTAAGGCTGGTGCGGTTTTCGTGGCCTTGGGGGTTACATGGCTTTCGTTCTTTCCGCACCACGCCTGGTCGCCATGCTGTTGCTGGCCGCGCTGGTGGGCGCGTGCACCGATGTCGGCAATCTCAGCGCCGAACGCGCCGAGCTGGGCGATTTCCGGCTTGGCCACAATATCGTGGTGGCCACCAATGCCCAGAGGGCGCCGGTGTCGCGCCCGGCCGAGTCAGAGGCCTGGGAAGAGGCGATTCGCGATGCCGTCGATGAGCGCTTCTCGCGCTACGAGGGCACGCGGCTCTACCATATCGCGGTCAGTGTCGATGGCTATCTGCTGGCGCCGCCGGGGGTGCCGCTGGTGGCCTCGCCGCGCTCGGCGCTGATCATCGGCGTGCATGTCTGGGATGACGAACTGGGCCGCCCGATCAACGAGGAGCGCCGCCAGCTGACCGTGCTCGAAGGGGTGTCGGGCGAAAGCCTGCTTGGCTCGGGGCTGACGCGCAGCGCCGATGAACAGATGACGATCCTGGCGCGCAACGCCGCGCGCTCGATCGAGAACTGGATGGCCGAGAACAGTGAATGGTTCAATACCGGCCGCCCGCCGCGCCCCGAGATGCTGGCCGCGCTGGCCGAGCGCGAAGCGGCGGCCGGGCGCGACGGGCAGGACGATGAAACGGGCGAGGACGAGCCGGCAAGCTGAGCTGCTGCGGGCCGGAACGCTGCTGCGGCGCCGTCCCCGTCGGCGGACGCAAAATTGGCACCGAAGACCCTTTCTGCGACTTGATTTTTCCCCCACCAGGCAGTAGCACGCGCGCGATGTCGGCCGGGCAGCCGGAGTGGCGGGGTGAACCCCGCCCTACCACCCCCGTAGGGCGGGG
>JAFIEG010000039.1 GCA_020832665.1 Pararhodobacter sp.
GGGTGTTTGGTTGTGGGGGGTGGGGGGGGTGCCCCCGGCCCCCGTTCCCCCCCCCCCCGGGCCGGCCCCCCCCCCCCCCCCCCCCCCGGGGGCGCCCGCGGGGGGGGGGGGCGCGCGCGGGCAAGCGCGCTGATGCCATGACCGCGCCGGTCATCCTTGGCTGCGCCGGGCCTGAACTGGGCCGCGAAGAGGCGGCCTTTTTCCGACAGCTCCGGCCCTGGGGGTTCATCCTTTTTTCGCGCAATGTCGCCGACCGCGAGCAGCTGTTGCGGCTTTGCGCTGATCTGCGCAATGCCGCCGGTTTTCAAGCGCCGGTCTTTGTCGATCAGGAGGGCGGCACGGTGCAGCGCCTGCGCCCGCCGCTGGCGCGCAACTGGCCCGATGCCGCTGCACAAGCCGGCGGGTTGGCCGCCATAAGGCTGCGCCACCGGCTGATGGCGGCCGAGCTGCGCGCCTGCGGCGTCGACGGCAATTGCGCGCCGGTGATCGATGTCGCCACGCCCGCCACGCACCCTTTCCTGACACGGCGCATCTGGTCGGCTGACCCGCAGGCGGTGGCAGGTGCCGGGCGCGCCGCCGCCGAGGGGCTGCTCGCCGGCGGCGTGCTGCCGGTGATCAAGCATCTCCCCGGCCATGGTGGCGCCGATGCCGACAGCCACCATGCGCTGCCGCGCGTCTCCGATCCGCTGACCGTTCTGGCGGCGCGCGATTTCGTGCCGGTGCGCGCGCTGGCTGACATGCCACTGGGCATGAGTGCGCATGTCGTCTTTGACGCGCTTGATCCCGCGCGCGCCGCCACCGTCTCGCCGCTGGTGATCGCCCATCTGCGCAAGGCGCTGGGCTTCGACGGGTTGCTGATGAGCGATGATATCGGCATGAAGGCGCTGGGCGGCGATATGGTCAGCCGCGCTTCGGCGGCGCTGGCGGCGGGTTGCGATGTGGTGCTGCACTGCTCGGGCGATCTGGCCGAGATGGAGGAAGTGGCCGGCGTGGCGGGCCGGCTGGGCGGCGAAGCGCTGCAGCGCGCCGAGGCGGCGCTGGCGGCACGGCGCGCGCCCGCGCCGATTGACATTGCCGCCGCATGGGCCGAATTTGAGCGCCTGAATGGCGCAGCGGGGGCCTGAGCCGGCAATGACGGCAAGCGAAGCAGAAGAGGCATTTGCCGGGACCGGCACCGATGCGCGGCTGGCCGAAGAGGCGCTGATCGTCGATGTCGACGGCTATGAGGGGCCGCTCGATCTGCTGCTCACCCTTGCCCGGCGCCAAAAGGTGGATCTGCGCCAGATCCCCATCCTGCAACTGGCCGAGCAGTATCTTCGTTTTGTCGAGGCCGCGCGCAAGCTGCGCATCGAGCTGGCGGCCGATTACCTGGTGATGGCGGCCTGGCTGGCCTTTCTCAAGTCGCGCCTGCTCTTGCCGCCCGACCCGGCCGAGGATGGCCCTTCGGCCGAGGAACTGGCCGAGCATCTGGCGTTTCAGTTGGAACGGCTGGAGGCGATGCGCGAGGCCGCCGCGCGACTGATGGCGCGCGACCGGCTGGGGCGCGATTTCTTTGCCCGCGGGGCGCCGGAAATGGTGACCGTGAGCCGGCGCACGCGCTATTCGGCCAGCCTGCTGGAGCTGATGCAGGCCTATGCCAGGCTGCGCACGCGCGACGAGTTCCGTCCCTATGCCTATGACCGCAGCGATATCTACCCGCTGGAATCCGCGCTCGAGCGGTTGCGCGGCATGCTGGGCCATCAGGGCGGCTGGGCCGATCTGGCGCAGTTCCTGCCGCCGGGCTGGCGCGCCGCCGGCCCGCGCCGGCGCTCGGCGCTGGCCTCGACCTTCGCGGCCTCGCTGGAACTGGCCAAGCAGGGCCGGGTCGAGCTGCAGCAGGCCGATACCTTTGCCCCGATCCGCCTGCGCCCGGCAAACCGCGGCGGGAGCGGCCCGGCATGAGCGGCAACGAGACGCAGGCCGGGGAACAGGCCGAGGAACAGGTCGGGGCACAGCCGCCGGGCCTGTTCCCGGTGCCGCCGATGGCCGAGCAGGAGCGCATGGTCGAGGCGATCCTGTTCGCCAGCGCCGAGCCGGTCAGCACCGCCGAGCTGTCCCGACGCCTGCCCGAGGGCTGCGACGCGGCCGAGGCGCTGGCGCATCTGCGCTCGCGCTATGCCGGGCGCGGGGTGACGCTGCTGCGCGTGGGCGATAGTTGGGCCATGCGCACCGCGCCCGATCTGGCCTGGCTCATGCACAGCGAACAGCTCGAAATGCGACGGCTCAGCCGTGCCGCCATCGAGACGCTGGCCATCATCGCCTATCACCAGCCCGTCACCCGCGCCGAGATCGAGGAAATCCGCGGCGTTGCCGTCTCGCGCGGGACCATCGACCAACTCATGGAACTGGAGTGGATACGCCTTGGCCGCCGGCGCATGACCCCGGGGCGGCCGGTGACCTTTGTGGTGACGGAAAGCTTTCTCGATCATTTCGGGCTGGAAAGCGCGCGCGATCTGCCCGGGCTCAGGGAGTTGCGCGAGGCGGGCCTGCTTGACAGTCGGGCCCTGCCCGGAACAGGCGGGCCCGAAGACGATGATGGCATGGAGCCGCCCGAGGGGCAGAGCGAGCTGTTCGAGGACTGAGTGCTATCTCCCCGAAAGGCACAGGCGGGCACCACATCACGATAATTCGTTCAATCGTGCTGATCATTGTTTGTTTTCCCAGCACTGGTTTAAGCTAGGTGGTGTGTGATGGGGGGCGTCTGCAAGTGCCGATGCCCGACCGTTCAGCAGGAAAAACAGAGGAGCCTTTGCCATGAGCAAATTTACCATTGCCGCCGTGATTGCCGCCGCCTTTACACTATCGGCATGCGACGAGATGTCGCCGGGCCAGCGTGATCTTACCGGTGCATTGGGCGGCGCCGCGGTTGGGCTGATTGCTGCCGACGCGCTGCGCGCCAACCCGAACTGGACCATCGTCGCCGCGCTGGGCGGCGCTGCAGCCGGGGTCATGGTGGCGCGCAACACCGCAACCAATGACTGCGCCTATGCCGATGGCCGCGGCCGGTATGTCGTGCGCCCCTGCCGGTAATAAGGTGAGCGCCGGATCGGCGCTCAGAACAGGCTGAGCTGATCGCCGGCGCGGGGCGGCGGGCAAAAGCGCCCGCTGTCCAGCGCCGGCAGCGCATCGGCATAGCCAAGCCGGCGCCGCGCCAGCGCGAAACGCCGCGCGAGCAGCGCCGCCTCGGTGCCGCTGCCGCGGAAGCGGGCGCCGAATCGCGACTCGTTCACCTCGCCGCCCCTGGTGGCGCGTATGGCTTTCATCACCCGCGAAGCGCGCTCGGGCATCTGCCGTTCCAGCCAGTCCTGAAACAGCGGCGCCACCTCATGCGGCAGGCGCAAGAGGCTCCACCACGCCGCCTGCGCCCCGGCGGCGCGCGCCGCCTCCATCACCTGCTCGATTTCATGATCGGTGAGGCCCGGAATCACCGGCGCCAGCATCAGCCGCACCGGCACGCCGGCCTGCGCCAGTGCCGTGATGGTCTGCAGCCGCCGCCCCGGAGAAGGCGCGCGCGGCTCCATCTGCCGCGCCAGCCCGGCATCCAGCGTGGCCAGCGAAATGCCCACCTCGGCCAGCCCCATCGCCGCCATTTCGGCCAGAATGTCGATGTCGCGCTCGATCAGCGCGCCGCGGGTAGTGATGCTGACCGGGTGGCGCCAGTCGCGCAGCACCTCCAGAACCGCGCGGGTGATGCCGTGCTGGGCCTCGATCGGCTGCCACGGGTCGGTGTTAGAGCCCAGTGCCAGCGGTGCCACGCGGTAGCCCTTGCGCGCCAATTCGCGTGCCAGCACCGCCGGCGCCTCGGGCCGGGCGATGAGGCGGGTCTCGAAATCCAGCCCCGGCGACAGGCCCAGCCAGGCATGGCTTGGGCGCGCATAGCAGTAGATGCAGCCATGCTCGCAGCCGCGATAGGGGTTGAGCGCGCGGTCAAACCCAAGATCTGGCGAGTCGTTGTAGCTGATCGCGCGTCGTGGTCTCTCGATGCTGACCTCGCGCTGCACCGTTTCTTCGGGCTCGGCGATATCCCAGCCGTCATCGACCCATTCGCGCGCCAGCCGGTCATGGCGCGGCGTCGGCTGCGCATCGGTGCCGCGCCCGCGCGCGCGCCGCTGCGGTGCAGTGGCGGGCAGGGCGGGCCGGGTGTGGCCAGGGCCGGATGCGCGTGACGACATGAGCCGGATATTGAACATATGTTGAACATTTTTCAAGATCATTGCTGCCGCAGGCACTTGCTGTCGCCTTTGATCCGGCGCATGTCGCTGCAGGAACAGTGGCACGCCGGCGAATGCCGCAACGCTGCCGCAAGGTGTATTTCAGGGAAGCGCGCCATGGCCGAGGAAGAAGAGATCATCCTGTCCGAACTCGATGACGAGGAACTCGTCCAGCAGATGATGGACGACCTCTATGACGGTCTCAAGGACGAGATCGAGGAGGCCGTGCAGATCCTGCTCGAGCGTGGCTGGACTCCCTACGACATCCTCACCAAGGCGCTGGTTGCGGGCATGACGATCGTGGGCCATGATTTCCGCGACGGCATCCTGTTCGTGCCCGAGGTGCTGCTGGCCGCGAACGCGATGAAGGCGGGGATGTACATCCTCAAGCCGCTGCTGGTGGAAACCGGCGCGCCGCGCATGGGCAAGATGGTCATCGGAACCGTCAAGGGCGACATCCACGACATCGGCAAGAACCTTGTGGCGATGATGATGGAGGGCGCGGGCTTCGAGGTGGTCGATCTGGGCATCAACAACCCGGTCGAGAATTACCTGGAAGCCCTGCAGAACGAACAGCCCGACATTCTGGGCATGTCGGCGCTTCTGACCACCACCATGCCCTATATGAAAGTGGTGATCGACACGATGATCGCGCAGGGCATTCGCGAAGATTACATCGTGCTGGTGGGCGGCGCGCCGCTGAACGAGGAATTCGGCCGCGCTATCGGCGCTGATGCCTATTGCCGCGATGCCGCCGTGGCGGTGGAAACCGCCAAGCAGTTCGTCTCGCGCAAGCACAACCAGCTTACGGCCTGAGCGAAAAGCTCGCGCCTTCGCGCGGCCCTGCGTTCGCAGGATGGGCAATATTGCCCATCCTGGCGTTCCCGCAATGCCGAGGCGAACAGCGGATCTGGTGTCAGATCGCCACGCGGGCGTCGCTGTCCCAGCGCCCGGCGGCGGCGAGAATGCGCTCGGGCATGGCGAAACGCTCGCGCAGGATCTTCTCGTAAAGCGCTGCCTCCTGCGCGCGTGTGACCGGCCCGCCATCGCTGGCACCAAGGATATTCAGCGCCTCGGCCAGGGTCTCGACGGTGCCCGAGCCCTCGTCGAACTGCGCCTTCTTGCGCCAGACCAGCGCCGGGGGCAGCAGATCGGCACAGGCCTTGCGCAATATCCATTTCTCGGTGGTGCTTCCGGTGCTTTCCTCGGCGCCGGGGTCGGTGCGGCACAGTTTCAGCACCGCCGGGATGGATTGCGCGAAATCGATCAACTCGCGGTCAAGAAAGGGGGTGCGCGCCTCCAGCCCCACCGACATGGTCACCCGATCCACACGCTGCAGATTGATGTTGTGCATCGTGCCCAGCGAGCGGGTCAGTTCGTCGGCCAGCGCGCGCGGATTGTCGATATAGGCGTGGTGATAGGCATAGCCGGCAAACAGCTCGTCCGCCCCCTCGCCGGTCAGCACCGCCTTGACATGGCGCGCCGCCAGCTTGGCCGCGAAAAGCGTGGGCAGGGCCGAGCGCACCAGGTCCACATCGGCCGATTCCAGGTGATAGATGACATGCGGGATGGCCTGGGCCAGATCATCTGCGGTGAAGGCCCATTCGTGATGATCCGACCCGATATGCGCCGCCACTGCCCGTGCCGCCAGCAAATCGGGCGAGCCCTCGGTGCCCACCGCAAAGGTCTTGAGCGGGCCCAGTCCGCGCGCGGCACGAATCTTCTGCGCCATGGCGGCAATGATCGAACTGTCCAACCCGCCGGAAAGGAAGCTGCCGACATCAACATCGGCGACCATCCATTTCGCCACCGCCTCTTCCAGCACCAGCCGCAATTCACGCGCCACGCGCGCCGCGTCCAGCCCTGGCTCGGCCTCGGCCGCGCCCTGCGGCGGGCGATACCACTGCCGCCAGCCATCGCGGCTGTCATAGAGCGAGCCCGGCGGAATGGCCTCGATGCCGTCAAGCTCGATGCCGTCGAACGCCTTGAGCTCCGATGCAAAGGCCAGACCCTCGCCGATGCGCGCCATGTAGAGCGGCTTGATGCCCAGCGGGTCGCGCGCCGCGATCACCCGGTCGGGCGTGGCTAGGACGAAAGCAAACATGCCGTCCAGCCGGCTGATCCAGCGGCTGGCGCCCGAGCGGAACAGATGCATGATGGTTTCGCTGTCGCTTTCGGTCTCGAAGACGCTGTCGCACAGGATGGCGCGCAGATCGGCGTGGTTGTAGATCTCGCCATTGGCCACCAGCATGTTGCCGGTGTTGTGAATCGGCTGGCGCCCGTCATCGGGGCCGATGATTGCCAGCCGGCAATGCGCCATCACCGCCGGCGCCTTGTCCAGCCGGGCGATTTCAACGGCATCGGGGCCGCGATGGGCCACCTTTGATATCATCTGCCGCGCCAGTTTCTCGTCGCCTGTCTTCCACAAGCAAACGAAGCCGCACATTTCATCATTCTCCTGTTCTTCGCTTTGGTCAGGGGCGCCAGCATAGGCCAGTGCCAGCGCATTGAAAGGGGCGTGCCACAAAAGCTTTGCGCTTCGGCCCGGTTCCGCTAGTATTTGATCAAATTAGACCCGCCGGCGATTCGCAGATTGCACCTGGATCGCCGCGAAAGCCAAAGCAGGCGCGGGCAACACAACAGGGGGCCAAATGGCAGCAATGGCAGCGGATGCCACGCTGATCGTGACCAATGCGCGCGTGCTGACGATGGACCGCGCCGCGCCGCGCGCGCAGGCGGTGGCGCTGGCCGGCGAGCGGGTGCTGGCGGTCGGTGGCAATGACGAAATCGCCGCGCTGGCCGGGCCCGGCTGCGGCGTGGTCGATGCCGGGGGGCGCAGTGTGCTGCCCGGCTTTGTCGAAAGCCATCTGCATCTGTTCATGGGTGGTGCCGAACTGGCGCATCTGCAGCTTCTGGGCGTTGAGGGACCGCAGGCGCTGGGCCGGGCGATTGGCGAATATGCCACCGCGCATCCGGACCTGGCGCTGATCATCGGGCAGGGCTGCGATTATGCCATCTATGGCCGCGCGCTCACCCGGCACGATCTTGACGCCATCATGCCCGACCGCCCGGTGGTGCTGATCGCCGCCGATCATCACACCGGCTGGGCCAATACCGCCGCGCTGAAGGCCGCCGGCATCCTTGAGGGCCGCGCGCTGGGGCCGGGCAACGAGATCGTCATGGGCGATGACGGGCTGGCCACCGGCGAACTGCGCGAATTCGAGGCCAAGGCGCCGGTGCTGGCGCTAAGCGGCGCGCAGCGCATCACCGCCGGCATCGCCACCGGCGAAGAGCCCGTCCCCGCCCCCACGCGCGATGATCTTCTGGCCGATGCCGAGGAGATGGCGCGCGGGTTGGCGCATTGCGCGCGCCACGGGCTGACCAGCCTGGTGAACATGGATGGCAACCGCTACACGCTCGACGTGCTGGCCGAGCTGCGCGCGCAGGGCCGGCTGACGGCGCGGGTGCGCGTGCCCTTTCACTTTCGCAATCATCGCAGGCCCGAAGACCTGGGAATTGCCAGCGCAATGAGTCACGAATTCAACGATGATTGGCTGGCCTCGGGTTTCGTCAAGCTGTTCATGGATGGGGTGGTGGACAGCGGCACGGCGGTGCGGCTTGATGATTATCCGGGTCAGCCCGGCTGGCGCGGCGAGCCGCTTTTTACCGAGGACGCCTTTGCCGCCGCCTGTATCGAGGCCGACCGGCGCGGGCTGCAGATCGCTGTGCACGCCATCGGTGACGGGGCGGTGCGCCGCGTCCTTGATGGCTACGCGGCGGCGCGCGTGGCCAATGGCGCGCGCGATGCCCGCCACCGCATCGAGCATATCGAGATGATCGACCGCGCCGACATCCCGCGCATGGCCAAGATGGGGGTGATCGCTTCGGTCCAGCCCTGCCACGCACCCGGCGCGCAGGATTTCCCCCTTCAGCCGACGATGGACATGGTGGGCCGCCACCGCTGGAAAGATGCCTATCTGTGCCGCTCGCTGGCCGAGGCCGGGGTGAAGCTGGCCTTTGCCACCGACTGGCCGGTGGCCGATGTGAACCCGCTGCGATGCATCCAGGCCGCGCTCACCCGCCCGGCCTATGAGGGCGCGCAGGATGAGCGGCTGGGGCTGATGGATGCGCTGGCCGCCTATACCACCGGCGGCGCCCATGCCGAGCATACGGATGAGCGCAAGGGCATGCTGCGGGCGGGCATGCTGGGCGATCTGGTCATGCTCGATGGCGATATCGAGGCCACCGCGCCCACGGAAATCGGCGCCATGACGGTGGCAATGACTGTCTGCGGCGGGCAGGTGGTGTGGGACAGCGCCCGATCAACCGCTTTCGCTTGACCGGCGGCGGCAACGGGAACGAAACTGAAAGGGCTGGCAATGCCACGAGGGGAAACGGCGTGAAGGATCAGACCGCGCGCGATAGTGTCGAGATCGAGATTACCGGGCTCAGCAAGGTCTTTGGGCAGGGCGCGGCGGCGTTTTCGGCGCTCAGCGATATCGACCTGACCATCCGCACCGGCGAATTCTTCACGCTTCTGGGCCCCTCGGGCTGCGGCAAGACCACGCTGTTGCGCGTCATTGCCGGTTTCGAGCAGCCCAGCACCGGCTCGCTGCGCATCAACGGGCGCGAGGTGGCGGGGAAGGGGCCGAATGCGCGCCCGGTCAATACCGTGTTTCAGAATTACGCGCTGTTTCCGCATATGAGCGTGGCCGACAATATCGGCTTCGGGCTGAAGATGCTGGGCAAGCCGCGCGCCGAGGTCGCCGCCACCACCGCCGACATGCTGCGGCTGGTGAAGATGGAAGAGATGGCCGAGCGAAAGCCCGCGCAGATATCGGGCGGCCAGCAGCAGCGCGTGGCGCTGGCGCGCGCGCTGGCGCCACGGCCGCGGGTGTTGCTGCTCGACGAGCCGCTGAGCGCGCTGGATCTGAAACTTCGCAAGGAAATGCAAGGCGAACTCAAGCGGTTGCAGGCCGAAACGGGGATCACCTTCATCTTCGTCACGCATGATCAGGAAGAGGCGCTCACCATGTCAGACCGCGTTGCGGTGATGAGTGCCGGGCGCATCCTGCAACTGGGCAGCCCGCATGAGATCTATCACGCCCCGCGCGAGCGTTTCGTTGCCGATTTCATCGGCGACACCAATTTCATGGAGCTGCCCGTGGCGCGGCTTGAAAAGGGCGGGGCCTTCGTCACCCTGCCCGGCGGCAGCGAGACGCGCGCCGAACTGCCCGAGGGCCTGACCCCGGTCATCGGCGAGAAGGTCACCGTGGTCATCCGCCCCGAACAGGTGCAGATGGCCCCGCCCGATGCCGCCGAGATGACCGGCACGGTGGAAAGCGCCACCTTCTTCGGCACCGACACGCATGTGCATCTGCGCCTTTCCGACGGGCAGGGCTTCATCCTGCGCCGGCAGAACAGCGCCCGCACCGAAGAGCCCGCGCCCGGCGCGGTGATGGGGCTGAAGCTGAGCCCCGGCGCGCTCAGGGTGCTGAGGGACTGATCGCCATGGCCGAGCAGCGCGAATCGCATCTGTGGAAATGGCTTTTATGCACGCCGGCGCTGCTGGTGCTGGTGCTGGCCGCCTCGGGGCCGCTTTTCATCGTGCTGGCCTATTCCTTTCTCACCCCCGGCACCATGGGCGGGGTGCGCTGGGAATTTTCCACCGAGGGCTGGTTTCGCGTCTTCCTTCAGCGCGACATCTTCGATCCCGACGAGGTGAGATGGAACCAGGCGCATCTGACCATCTTCTGGCGTTCGATCTCGCTGTCGCTGCAGACCACCATCATCTGTGCCGTGCTGGGTTTTCCTACCGCCTGGTTCATCGCCACCCGCCCGCCGCACCGGCGCGCGCTGTGGCTGTTTCTGATCACCATCCCGTTCTGGACCAACCTGCTGATCCGCACCTTTGCCATTCAGGAGCTGATCCGCAACAACGGCACCATCAACACGCTCCTTATGCGAACCGGCATCATCGACAGCCCCATCCAGATGATGTTCACCGATTTCGCGGTGCTTCTGGGTATGGCCTATGTGTTCATGCCGCTGATGGTGCTGCCGCTCTACGCGGCGATGGACAAGCTGGATTTCCGCCTCGTCGAGGCAGGTTATGACCTTTACGCCAGCCGCATCAAGGTGCTGTGGTATGTCATCCTGCCGTTGGTGAAGCCGGGATTCATCGCCGGCTCGATCCTGGTGTTCATTCCCTCGATCGGCGCCTATGTCACGCCGCGCGTGCTGGGTGGCGGGCGCACGATGATGCTGGGCAACCTGATCGCACTGCAATTCGGACAGGGGCGAAACTGGCCGCTGGGGGCGGCGCTGGCGGTGGTGATGCTGGTAATCGTGGTCACCACACTGGTGCTCTATCTGCGCTGGGCCAATCGCGAGGGGGGGCAGGTCCGTGTTTAGGCGCAGCTATTCCGTCAGCCACCTGCCCGGCTTTGGCTTCGTGGCAATTCTCACCTTCCTGATGCTTTACCTGCCGATCCTGGTTCTGGTGATCTTTTCCTTCAATGCCGGGGTCTCGCAAAGCATCTGGGAAGGCTTTTCGCTGCAATGGTATGAAGCGGCCTTTCGCAACCGGCAGGTGCGCGATGTCTCCATCCGTTCGCTGTGGCTGGCGGCGACGGCGGCGGGTATCGCCACGATGGTGGCCACGCTGGCCGCACTGGGCACCACCCGCACCGGGCGCTTTCCCGGCCAGACCATGATCTATGCGCTGATCAATCAGCCGCTGATGGTGCCCGAGGTGGTGACCGGCGTGGCGCTCTTGATCTTCGTGGCCGCTATCAAGGTGCAGACCGGCTATACCGGCATGGGCTATCTGGTGGCCGCGCATACCGCATTCTGCATCCCCTTTGCCTATCTGCCGATCCGCGCGCGGCTGGAGACGATGGACATCAACCTCGAACGCGCCGCGGCCGATCTTTACGCCACCCCGCTGCAGGCCTTTCGCTACATCACCTTGCCGCTTCTGGTGCCGGGCATTCTGGCCGGCTTCATGCTCGGCTTCGTCATCTCGCTCGATACCGTGGTGATCACTGAATTCGTGAAATCGGCGGGGCAGGATACGCTGCCCACCTACATGCTGGGCCAGCTCAGGCGCACGGTCACGCCCGAGATGAACGCCATCGCCACGCTTTTTCTTGCGCTGTCGCTGATGATCGTGACAGCCTTCTTCCTCATAACCCGCAAGCGCGGGGCATGAGCAAACCAACCGCAACAGGGAGTTAGAAACTCATGAAAAAGACACTCACAGTCAGCCTGGTGGCGCTTCTGGCGTCGGGCGCCATGGCCAAGGCCGAGGGCGTTCTGAACCTCTACAACTGGGGCAACTACACCTCGCCGGAACTGATCGAGCGCTTCACCGAGGAAACCGGCATTCAGGTCACGGTGACCGATTTCGACAGCAACGACACGGCGCTGGCGCGCATTCGCCAGGGCGGGCATGGCTTCGATATCGTGGTGCCCTCGGATACCTATATCCCGGTCTGGATCGAGGAAGGGCTGTTCCAGCCGCTTGACCCCGAAATCGTCACCGATCGCGGCAACATCGCCCCGCAATGGCTGGATGTCGATTACGACCAAGGCCGCGAATACACCGTGCCCTGGGCCTGGGGGACCACCGGCATTATTGTCAATACCTCGGTCTATGGCGGCGACATCAACACCGCCGGGGTGATCTTCGAGCCGCCTGAAGAGCTGCGCGGGCGTATCAATGTCATTCCCGAAATGTCGGATGTGATGTCGCTGGCGATCTATCATGTCGGCGGCACCGATCGCTGCACCGATGACATGGATGTCCTGCGCCAGGTGCGCGACATGCTGATGGAGGCCAAGCCGCACTGGCTGGCGCTCGATTACGGCACGGTAGACAGCTACGCCGCGGGCGACCTTGACGCCGGCATCTACTGGAACGGCGCCTCGATGCGCGCGCGGCTGCAGAATGATGATCTGGCCTATGGCTACCCGCGCGCCGGCTACCCGCTATGGATGGACAACGCCGCCGTGCTGGCCGATGCCCAGAACCCGGAAAACGCCATGCGTTTCATGAACTTCATCCTGCAGCCCGAGAATGCGGCGCTGATCTCGAACTTCGCGCGCTATGCGAACGGGATCACCGGCTCCGAGGCCTATATGGATGAGGTGATGCGCGATGCGCCCGAAATCGTGGTGCCCGATGATCTGATCGGCGCGGGGCGCTTCGGCCAGCCCTGCTCGGAAGAAATCAACGACATCCACACCCAGATCTGGACGGAGCTGCTGCAGTAAGCTGCTGCAGTAAGCGGCGGCTGAGCGGTCAGGGGGGCGCTGCCCCCCGGCCGCTTCGTGTTGGGCTCCGCCCGTTCCTTCGCTGAAATCGCTCCGGTGGAGCGATTTCCGGGCGCTCGGAACCCCTGGAGTACTTGGGGGCAAGATGAACAAGGCATGGGGCGCGCCGTTTCAGGGCGCGATACAGCCGGTATCGCTCACGCTTTCACCGCCGCCGCGCGCAGGCCGACGCGGCGGCGGTAATCATGCGCCTGCCAGTCGGCGCGCGCGCGCCATTGTTCCTCGGGTTGGCGCGCGGCCAGTTCGGCCGGTATTTCCACCTCGTCAAAGCCCGAGCGCCGCGCCATGGCGTATTGATCGGCGATCACATGCCCGGCGGCGCGCAGCCGCCCGACAAAGCCCATCCGCCTGAGCCGCGCCGCCAGGGTAAAGCCGCGCCCGTCGGAGAAGGACGCGAAAGCGATGCGGATGGCGCGCAGCCGCGGCAGATGCGCACGCAGCGTCTCGGGGTCGGCATCTGGGGCGAGCGCGAGCGCATCGCCCGCCTCGGGCGTCTCGCACCAGACGCCGGCGAGTTCATCGGGCGCGAAGCCCCGATCGGTGACAATCACGCTGTTGCTCATGCGCCCCCCTGCCGGACGACCCGGCCATCGACGATGTGAATGCCGCATTCTTCCTTGCCCTTCCCGCGCCAGCGCCCGGCGCGCGGGTGCTCGCCCGGCGCCGCCGGACCGGTGCAGGGTGCGCAGCCGATTGACGGGTAGCCGCGTGCCACCAGCGAGTGGCGGGGCAGTGCGTGGCGTTCGAAATAATCCGCCAGCGCCGGCGCGTCGAAACCCGCCAGCGGGTTGATCTTGATGCGCTCGCTCGCCTCCTCGCGCTCGAACAGCGCCAGTTCGGCGCGCTGGCTGGTCTGGTAGCGCTTGCGGCCGCTCACCCAGCCATCGAAGCCCGCAAGTGCCCGTTCCAGCACGAGGGTCTTGCGCAGATGGCAGCAGCTATCAGGGTTGGCGCGGTGCAGCGAGGCGTCGGGGTCTTGCTGGAAGAGCGCCACCCTGTCGGGCGTGAGCCGCTGGATATTACCCAGCCCCAGAAGGCCAGCAAGGGCCTGGTGGTAATCCAGCGTCTCGGGAAACAGCATCAGCGTGTCGATGAACAGCACCGGCACCTGCCGGTCGATCTGCGCCGCCATGTGCAAAAGCACCGCCGATTCGGCGCCAAAGCTGGAAACCAGCGCCACCCTGCCCAGCGCCCCCGACAGCGCAAAGCGCAGCGCCCCTTGCGGATTGCCGGCAAAGCGGGCGTTGAGCCCGTCAAGATCGGCCGGCTGGGCGAGATCACGCGGCATCGGCCCGGTTCCCTTCATAGAGCGCGGCCTTGAAGGGGGCGGCGCCAAGGCGGCGATAGGCGGCGAGGAATGTCTCGTCACGGTTTTCGCGCAACTCCAGATAGGCGCGCAGGATGCGCTCGATGGCGGGCACGATCTCGTCATGGGCAAAGCCCGGCCCGGTGCGGCTGCCCAGGCTCGCATCTTCGCTGCCATCGCCGCCAAGCGTGATCTGGTAGTTCTCGACCCCCGCCCGGTCGAGCCCGAGAATACCGATATGGCCGACATGGTGATGCCCGCAGGCATTGATGCAGCCCGAGATCTTGATCTTCAGTGGCCCGATGTCGTGCTCAAGGCGCAGCCTGTCGAAATGGGTGGCGATCTCCTGCGCCACCGGGATCGAACGCGCGGTGGCCAGGGCGCAGTAATCCATCCCCGGGCAGGCGATGATATCCGACAAGAGCCCGGCATTGGCCGTGGCCAGCCCGGCCGCTTTCAGCGCGGCGTGCAGCGCCGGCAGATCGCCCCGCGCGACATGCGGCAGGATCAGGTTCTGCTCATGGCTGACCCTGATCTCGCCATGCCCGTAGCGTTCGGCCAGATCGGCGATCAGGCGCATCTGTTCGCTGGTGGCATCTCCGGGGGTTTCGCCATGCGCCTTCAGGCTGACGGTGACGATGGCATGGCCCTTCGCGCGGTGTGGGTGCAGGTTGGTATCGGCCCAGGCGCGGAACACCGGGTCGCGCTGGTGCGCTTCGTGAAAGGCGTATTCGCTCTTCGATTCAAGAAGGGGCGAGGCGAACATGGCGCGGATTCGCGCCAGCTCGGCTGCGGTGGTCTGGCGGTCGAAATCGGGGGCGATTTCGGCAAAGCGCGCCTCGACCAGCTCGCGGAAAGTGTCGAGCCCGTTTTCATGCACGGTAATCTTGATGCGCGCCTTGTACTTGTTGTCGCGCCGTCCCAGCAGGTTGTAGGTGGCGAGGATCGCTTCCAGATAGGGCAGCAGATCGGATGCGGGCAGGAAATCGCGGATCACCGGGCCCAGCATCGGCGTGCGCCCCAGCCCGCCGCCGACGATCACCTCGAATCCCTCGGCGCCGTCTTTGCGGCGCAGCATGCGCAGCCCGATATCATGCGCGCGCGTCACCGCGCGGTCATGGGGCGAGCCGGTGATGGCGATCTTGAACTTGCGCGGCAGGAACTGGAATTCGGGGTGATCGGTGGACCATTGCCTGATCAGCTCGGCCCAGGGGCGCGGATCGTCGATCTCGTCAGCGGCGGCGCCGGCGAAATGATCGGCGGTGACATTGCGCACGGTGTTGCCCGAGGTCTGGATGGCGTGCAGCCCCACCTCGGCCAGCGCATCAAGCATGTCGGGTACATCGATCAGCCGCGGCCAGTTGAACTGGATGTTCTGGCGGGTGGTGAAATGGCCATAGCCGCGGTCCCAGCGCTCGGCGATCTCGGCCAGCTTGCGCAGCTGTGCCGGGTTGAGCGTGCCATAGGGGATGGCCACGCGCAGCATGTAGGCGTGAAGCTGCAGGTAAAGCCCGTTCATCAGCCGCAGCGGGCGGAATTCATCCTCGCTCAGCGAACCGTCGAGCCGCCGCGCGACCTGGGCGCGGAACTGCCGGTTGCGCTCGGCAAGGAAGGCATGGTCGAATTCGTCGTAGCGATACATGGGTTCACTCAGCTTCTTGGATGGGCGTTCGCGGCGGGCGAGGGGCCGTCGCGGCGAAAGGCTTCGCGGAAATGCACGGGCTCGGGGCCGGCCACACCGGCGCGCACCGGGGCCAGATAGGCGCCGACAACGATGTCGCTGCGCGCCGTGGCGTGGGCGAGCGCGGCCTGGGCCTGCTGCGGGTCGTCGAACACCCTTGCATCGCCCATGCGCGGCGACCAGCCGCCGCTTGCGGTCAGCCAGACCGAATGGCCCGAGATCAGCGCATTGGCGGTGACCACCTGAAGCTGGGGCTTGCGGCTCATTCAGGCATACTCCTGCTGCAGATCGGGAAGGGCGGCGGCAGTTGCGCGCGGCGCCAGCCCCAGAAACAGGATCACCGGCCCGGCGGGCGCTGCCTCGGCCAGGTCGGCGGGCAGGCTGTCAAGCCGGCTGGGCAGGATGCGTTGATCGGGGCGGCTGGCGTTTTCGACCGCTGTGACCGGGGTTGCCCCGTCGGCGCCATGCATCATCAGCCTGCCCTGCAGGAAGCGCGCGGCGCGGCTGCCCATGTAGATGGCGGCCACCGCGCCGGGGCGGGCAAGCTGATGCCAGTCATGCTCGGCAAAGCCTTGCAGATCATGCGCGGTGAGAAAGCGCAGCTCGGAATTGCGCGCGCGCCGGGTCAGGCTTTGCCCCAGCGCCGCCGCCCCGGCTGCGGCGGCGGTGATGCCGGGCACCACCGCCCAGTCGATTCCGGCGGCGTCGAGCGCGTCGGTCTCCTCGTCGAGCCGGGCGAAGATTGTGGGATCGCCGGCCTTGAGCCGCACCACGCGCGCGCCGGCGCTTGCATGGGCGATCATGGTGGCGTTGATGCTTTGCTGCGGGGTGGAGGGGCCGTAGCCTTGCTTGCCGGCGGCGATGAACACCGCCTCGCGCCGCGCCAGTTCGAGGATGGGCGCGGGCACCAGCCGGTCATGGACAACCACATCGGCCTCGTCGAGCAGGCGGCGCGCGCGCAGGGTCAGCAATTCGGGGTCGCCCGGCCCGGCGCCGACCAGATCGACCCGCCCGGGGCGGGGCTCGGCGGCGGCGTGGCGGGCCAGAAGCGCGTGCAGCGCCGGCGCAAGCGCCGCCTCGCCGCCTTCGAGCAGGGCGCGCGGGCCGGTGTCGAAATGGAAATCGGCCCAGAAATCGCGCCGCGCGCGGCCTTGGGGCAGGGCCTCGGCCTGGGCGCGGAATTCCCCGGCGGCGCGTGCCAGCACCCCCAGCGTGGCGGGTAGGCGCGCTTCCATATCGGCCTTGATGGCGCGCGCCAGCACCGGCGCGGTGCCTTCGGTGCCCACCGCCACGCAGACCGGGTCGCGGTCGACCATGGCGGGAGTGATGAAATCGCTGGCCGGCATATTGTCGATGGCGTTGACCGGCACGCCGGCTTGCCGCGCCATTGCGGCGATGGCCTCGTCGCGGGCGTCGCCGTTCGCGGCGTAAACCAGCACCGCACCGGCCAGATCGCCCGCCAGCACGATGCGGCGTTCGAGCTTCGCGCCTGCCTCGGCGGCCTCGGCGACCAACTCGGGCTCGGGCTCAGGGGCAAAGACCATCAGCCTCGCGCTGGTGCGCGCCAGCAGGCGCAGCCGGGCGCGGGCCATGGCGCCATTGCCGCAGATAACGACAGGGCGGCCCTCAAGGGCAAGAAAGACGGGAAAATGATTCATGGCAGCCCCCGATTTGTCATGGGCAAAGGTAGAACAATTTCCTAAAACAGGCCATCCATAGCGCCATGAAAGGGAATTAGTTCGCACTTACGGCAAGCCGTAGGAAAATGAATTCGTCCCGGCGCCTGGGTGGGAACATCCGCCCGGTCTTGCGGTGCCGAACGGAATGCCCGTCTTCGCGCCGAGGGACGATCATTCATCGGCGCGCGGCGCAAGGCTGCTTCAACGATGCCGGCAATGGAATGCGATGGCCGAAAACGACAACGCCGGCCCTGCGGCCGGCGGTGGCTGATTGGAGCGGGCGATGAGATTCGAACTCACGACCCTTACCTTGGCAAGGTAATGCTCTACCCCTGAGCTACGCCCGCCCCTTTTCGTGAGCCGTGATTTAGGCAATGCAGCGCCCGGCTGCAAGCGGAAAATGAACGATGCGCTATAAAATCCCAGCCGTCGCGCCGGGCGGGCAATGCTTATGCGTGGGCTCTGTTAGCGTTATGTATTCGTATAATAAAACCTTTGTGAGGGACAGCATGGGGCGGGGTCAGGCCGCTTGAATCGCCGCCCTTCTCTTCCCAGTTCCAACCCGGAAAGCCCGACCGTGGTACCGGCAGGGCCCGGTGTTCACGGCCAGGTAGACCGTTTCATCCACGGGGCTGGCGCAACGCCGGCCCCTTCAGCAAGGGAGATGGCATTGATGCGCAAGAGCATCGCTTTGTTCACCGTCGCGTCGCTCTTGGCGGGCGGTGCGTTTGCCGCCGAGACGGCTGCACAGGCAGACGCGGCGCTGCAACTCAAGGAACCGGCGGCCGAAAAGCAGCTAACGAACGAGCTGGCCGGATATGACGAAGCAGAGCAGTTTGAAGGCAAGCAGCCCGGCAAGCAGGCCGCCGCTGTCGATGGCGACGGGGTGGTGCTGGAGCCCGTCACCGACAAGTAACGTGCAAGGCCGCCACGCGGGATGACCGGGCAGGCACGGCGCTGCCCGGTCAGTCCGCCCCGTCAATCGAATTCGATGAGCAGTTCCTTGGCCTCGATCTGCGCGCCGGGCTGGACATGCACGGCCTTTACCGTGGCGGCGCGGTCGGCATGCAGACCGGTTTCCATCTTCATCGCCTCGATGGTCAGCAGCAGATCGCCGGCGGCCACCTTCTGCCCGGCACTCACCGCGACCGAGGCCACGGCACCGGGCATGGGCGCGCCGATATGGGCCGGATTGCCCTCGTCGGCCTTGGGTCGCGCTGCCACGCTGGCCTTGGCCGTGCGGTTGGCCACGCGGATGGTGCGCGGCTGGCCGTTGAGTTCAAAGAACACCCGCACCTCGCCGTCATCCTGCGTTTCGCCCAGCGCGATCAGGCGGATTTCCAGAATCTTGCCCGGGTCTATCTCGACCGAGATCTCGTCGCCCTGTTCCATGCCGTAGAAAAAATTCCAGGTGGGCAGGGTGCGCACCGGGCCATACATGCGGTGCCGACCCATGTAATCAAGGAACACCTTGGGATACATCAGATAGCCGTTGAGATCCTCGTCATCGACATTGAACCCCTCCAGCTCTTCGATCAGCCTTGCGCGCACCGCCGCCAGATCGACCGGCGCCAGATGCTTGCCCGGCCGCTCGGTGAGCGGCGCCTCGCCCTTGAGCGCCTTCTTCACGATGTCAGCGGGAAAGCCGCCCTCGGGCTGGCCCAGATTGCCGCGCAGCATGTCGAGCACCGATTCGGGAAAGGCGATGTCCTTGTCGGGGTTTTCCACATCCTCGCGGCTCAGACCCTGCGCCACCATCATCAGCGCCATGTCGCCCGCCACCTTGGAAGAGGGCGTGACCTTGACGATATCGCCGAAGATCTGGTTGGCATCAGCATAGGCGCGCGCCACATCGGGCCAGCGCTCTTCCAGCCCCATCGAGCGCGCCTGCGCCTTGAGATTGGTGAACTGCCCGCCCGGCATCTCGTGCAGATAAACCTCGGATGAGGGCGCCTGCTGGCCGGTTTCAAACGCCGCATACTGGCTGCGCACCGTCTCCCAGTAATCGGAAATCTCGCGGATCGCGGCCATGTCGAGCCCGGTATCGCGCCCGGTATGGCGCAGTGCTTCCACCACCGAGCCCAGCGTGGCCTGGCTGGTATTGCCCGAGAGCGCGTCCATCGCCGCATCGGCGGCATCGACCCCTTCCTCGGCGGCGGCAAGGATGGTGGCGATGGCCGCGCCCGAGGTGTCATGCGTGTGGAAATGGATGGGCAGTTCCACCGCATCCTTGAGCGCGCGGAAAAGTTGGCGCGCGGCGGGGGCTTTCAGCACGCCGGCCATGTCCTTCACGCCCAGCACATGCGCGCCGGCGGCCTCCAGCGCCTTGGCCATGCGCACATAATATTGCAGATCGTATTTCGGGCGCGCCGGGTCGAGCAGATCGCCGGTATAGCAGATCGTGCCCTCGCAGATGCGCCCGGTTTCCAGCACGGCATCCATGGCCACGCGCATGTTCTCCACCCAGTTGAGGCTGTCGAACACGCGAAACACATCCACCCCGGTCTCGGCGGCCTGAGCCACGAAGAACTGCACCACATTGTCGGGGTAGTTGGTGTAGCCTACCCCGTTCGAGGCCCGCAGCAGCATCTGGGTAAGGATATTGGGCATGCGCGCGCGCAGATCGCGCAGCCGCTGCCAGGGGCATTCCTGCAAGAAGCGGTAAGCCACGTCAAAGGTGGCCCCGCCCCAGCATTCAACGCTGAACAGCCCCGGCAGGTTGGCGGCATAGGCCGGCGCGATGCGGATCATGTCGAAGGAACGCATGCGCGTGGCCAGAAGCGACTGATGCGCATCGCGCATGGTGGTGTCGGTCAGAAGCAGGCGTTCCTGTGCCTTCATCCAGTCGGCCACGCCCTTGGCGCCCTTTTCCTCCAGCAGCGACTTCGTGCCCGGCGGCGGCGTATCGCTGCGCAGGGCAGGGGGTTTGGGCGCGCGCGGCTGCGCTTCGGGGCGCGGGCGCCCGGCGGTTTCGGGATGGCCGTTGACGGTGATGTCGGCCAGATAGGTGAGTATCTTCGTCGCCCGGTCGCGCCGCTTGCTGAAGCGAAACAACTCGGGCGTGGTGTCGATGAAGCGGGTCGTGTATTCGTCGCTCAGGAATGTGGGGTGCTTGAGCAGGTTCTCGACGAAGGCGATGTTCGTGCTGACCCCGCGAATGCGGAACTCGCGCAGCGCCCGGTCCATGCGCGCGATGGCCTCAACCGGTGTGGGTGCCCAGGCGGTGACCTTGACCAGCAGCGAATCGTAATAGCGTGTGATCACGCCGCCGGAATAGGCGGTGCCGCCGTCCAGCCTGATGCCCATGCCATGCGCCTCGCGAAAGGCGGTGATGCGGCCGTAATCGGGGATGAAATTGTTGAGCGGATCCTCGGTGGTTATACGCGTCTGCAGCGCATGGCCGGAAAGGGAGATGTCTTCCTGCCGTGCCATGCCGGTGGCCTCGGCCAGCGAGGCGCCTTCGGCAACGCGGATCTGCGCGCGCACGATGTCGATGCCGGTCACTTCCTCGGTGACGGTATGTTCGACCTGAATGCGCGGATTGACCTCGATGAAGTAGAACTCGTCGGTGTCCATATCCATCAGGAACTCGACGGTGCCGGCATTCTGATAGCCCACGGCCTGACCCAGCTTCAGCGCCAGAGCGCAGACCTCCGCGCGCTGGGCGTCGTTCAGATAGGGGGCCGGGGCGCGCTCGACCACCTTCTGGTTGCGCCGCTGCACGGTGCAGTCGCGCTCATAAAGATGGTAAAGCGCGCCGCGATGATCGCCCAGCAGCTGTACCTCGACATGGCGCGCGCGGGTGATCATCTTTTCCAGATAGCCCTCGCCATTGCCGAATGCGGCTTCGGCCTCGCGCCGGCCTTCGCGAACCTTCGCCTCCAGCTCGTCGGCACTGTTGATGGCGCGCATCCCGCGCCCGCCGCCGCCATGGCTGGCCTTGAGCATCAAGGGAAAGCCGATCCTGGCAGCCTCGGCGCGGATCGCGTCCATATCCTCGCCCAGCACCTCGGTAGCCGGAATCACTGGCACGCCGGCCTCGATCGCCACGCGCCGCGCGCTGGCCTTGTCGCCCAGGCTCCGCATGGTTTCGGCGCGCGGGCCGATGAAGGCAATGCCGGCCTCGGCGCAGGCATCGACCAGCGCGGGGTTCTCGCTGAGCAGGCCATAGCCCGGATGAATGGCATCGGCGCCCGATTCGCGCGCGGCGCGGATGATCTCGGCAATCGACAGATATGCCGCCACCGGCCCCAGCCCCTCGCCGATGCGATAGGCCTCGTCGGCCTTGAAACGATGCAGGCTGAGCTTGTCTTCCTCGGCATAGACGGCCACGGTGCGCTTGCCCAGCTCATTGGCCGCGCGCATCACGCGAATGGCGATCTCGCCGCGATTGGCAATCAGGATCTTGCGGAATTCGGCCATGCGCGGCTCCATCTGGCAGGTCGTCTCGCTGCGATCTCTAACGGTGTTTCCGCGCTGCGGCAAAGACTTTGTAAGTTTTCGTCACAATTGCTCCCGGCCTTGCGGGCCCCTTTCCTTCGCACGGGCTTTGCCGTATGGCCCGGCACCAGCAAATGAAGAGGCTTCCATGCAGGGCAGCGCCAATCTCAACCTGATGATCAAGGCCGCTCGCCGCGCGGGCCGGTCGCTGATCAAGGATTTCCGCGAAGTCGAGCAGCTGCAGGTCTCGACCAAGGGGCCGGGCGATTTCGTCACCCGCGCCGACCGCGAGGCCGAGCGCCTGCTTCGCGAGGAACTCAGCGCCGGGCGGCCCAATTACGGCTGGCTGGGCGAGGAAACCGGCGCGGCGGAGGGCAAGGACCCGACGCGGCGCTGGATCGTCGACCCGCTCGACGGCACCACGAATTTCCTGCACGGGCTGCCGCATTGGGCGGTGTCGGTCGCGCTGGAATACAAGGGTGAGATCGTGGCGGCGGTGGTTTTCGACGCGGCCAAGGGCGAGCTTTTCCATGCCGAAAAGGGCCAGGGCGCCTATCTCAACGACCAGCGCATGCGCGTGTCGGGCCGTAGCCGCATGAACGAGGCGCTGTTTGCCACCGGCGTGCCCTTCGGCGCGCGCCCGGCGCTGCCGGCCACACTGCAGGATATCGCCCGGCTGATGCCCGGCTCGGCCGGGCTGCGCCGCTGGGGCGCGGCCTCCCTCGATCTGGCCTATGTCGCCGCCGGGCGGCTCGATGGCTTTTGGGAACGCGGGCTGCAACCCTGGGATATCGCCGCCGGGCTGTTGCTGGTGCAAGAAGCCGGCGGCTTTGCCGAGCCGATCCGACCCGGCAGCTCGATGCTGGAAACCGGCAGCCTGATCGCGGCCAATGCCGGCCTCTTCGAGAGCTTCACGAAGATCATCCGCAACGAGGGCTGACTGCCTGCTCTGACAGCGCCCGGACCACGCCCCACCCACCCGCCCGCGTGGCGCGGGCGCTGTCAGTCACCGCCATTGGCGAACCGCGCCACCAGCCGCGCGCGCGCCTCGGGCAGGGGGCGCTCGCCCAGCGCCGGGGCCAGAACCAAAGCCAGGAAATGCCCGGTGGTGCGCAGCCCCGCGCGCATCTCGGCGCGCGGCTCGGCCACCGCCGCCGCCGGATCGGCCAGCAGCGCCGGCAGCGGCAAAAGCCGCGGCGCCAGATCACCCGCCGCCGCTGCCGTCACCGCCCGCCCGCTGCGCGGCGAAACAAAGGCCAGCCCCGTGCGCGCCCCGCTCAGTGCGCAGACCGACAGGTCCAGCCCGTAGCCGCTTTCCTCCAGCAGCAGCCGCTCCCAGCCCAGATAAGCGCCATACCACTCACCGCCCGTGGCCAGAAGATCGAGCAACCCCAGCCCGGCGGCGTAAAGCCGCGGCTGCGGCTCGCGCTCGGGCAGGGCGAAAAGCGCCAGCGCGCAAAAGGCATTCAGTGCCGCCAGCCGCTCGGCATCATTCATCATCGCTGGCGCGCGCGCGCGTAGCGGTTCAACCGTGAAATGGCCGATATGGCTGTCCAGCCGCGCCCGCCAGGTCAGCTGTAGCTGTGCGCCGGGCTGCAAAACCGGCGCCATCCTGCGCCCGCCACCGCCGCGCACCACGCCGGAATGGCGGCCATGCAATGCAGTCAGCACCTCAAGGATCGCCGCGCTCTCGCCATGCCGGCGTGCGCTCAGGCAAATCCCCTCTTCGGCCCATTCCATCAGACGCTGTTCTTCATCTTGCCCCAATTACTCAATATCGACGGGGTGCCGCCGGCGTCTCGGTCAGGCGCTCACGCGGGCGGCTACAGCGCCCGCCAGCCAATATCGCGCCGGCAGAAACCCTCGGGCCAGTCGATGGCATCGACCAGCGCATAGGCGCGCGCCTGCGCCTCGGCCAGGGTATCGGCGCGCGCGGTGGCATTGAGCACCCGCCCGCCGGCGGCCACCACCTGCCCGCGCTCCCGCGCCGTGCCGGCATGAAACACCATATGAGACGAATCCTCGGCCAGCGCATCGAGCCCGCCGATGACGCTGCCCTTCTCATACGCACCCGGATAGCCCTTCGCCGCCAGCACCACCGTCAGCGCGTGATCGTCGGCCCAGTTGGCGCGGCACTTCGCCAGCCGCTCCTCGGTGCAGGCCAGCATCAGATCGAGCGCCTGCGCGCCCAGCCGCATCATCAGCACCTGGCACTCGGGGTCGCCGAAGCGCACATTGTATTCCACCAGCCGCGCGCGGCCTTCGCTGATCATCAGCCCGGCATAGAGCACACCCTGATAGGGCGTGCCGCGCCGCGCCATCTCGGCCATTGTCGGGCGGATGATCTCGTCCAGCACCTGGGCCTGAAGCGCCTCGGTCATGATTGGCGCCGGCGAGTAAGCACCCATGCCGCCGGTATTGGGCCCGGTATCGCCCTCGCCCACGCGCTTGTGGTCCTGCGCGGTGCCGATGGGCAGCACATCCTCGCCATCGACCAGCACGAAGAAGCTGGCCTCCTCGCCCGCCATGAATTCCTCGATCACCACGCTGGCGCCGGCCTCGCCAAAGGCGCCGGCGAAGATCTCGTCCACCGCCGCCAGCGCCGTGGCCTCGTCCATCGCCACGATAACGCCCTTGCCGGCGGCCAGCCCGTCGGCCTTGACCACGATCGGCGCGCCCTCGGCGCGGATGTGAGCCTTCGCGGCCTCGGCCTTGTCGAATTGCGCCCAGCGCGCGGTGGGGGCGCCAACGGCGTCGCAGATTTCCTTGGTGAAGGCTTTCGACGCCTCCAGCCGCGCCGCCGCCGACGAGGGACCGAAACACGCAATCCCGGCATCGCGCAGCGCATCGGCCACCCCGGCGGCGAGCGGCGCCTCGGGGCCGATGACCACGAAATCTATGGCGTTTTCCTCGCAAAAGCGCACCACCAGCGCCGGCTTCTCGGCATTCAGCGCGGCGCATTCGGCGATCTGGGCAATGCCGGCATTGCCCGGCGCCACGATCAGCCGGTCGCATTTCGGGTTCTGCTTGATCGCCCAGGCCAGCGCATGTTCGCGCCCGCCGCCGCCCAGCACCAGAATGTTCATGCCCCACACCCCTTGGCCCCTGCCTGCGCGCGTTCTAAGCTCTGCCCCGGCGCAAGACAAGCGAGCCCAAAAAAGAACCGAGGCAAGATGGACCTGCTCGAAGACCCCACCCCCTCGAACGCGCATGAATTCACCGTCTCGGAAATCTCGGGCAAGGTGAAGCGGCTCATCGAGGGCGAATTCGGCCGCGTGCGCGTGCGCGGCGAGGTCGGGCGCGTGGTGGTGGCGCGCACCGGGCACATGTATTTCGACCTCAAGGACGAGCGCGCGGTAATCGCCGCCGTGAGCTGGAAGGGGCAGGTGGCGCGCATGAATCTGCGACCCGAGGAGGGCATGGAAATCATCGCCACCGGGCGCATGACCACCTTCGCGCCGCAGTCGAAATACCAGCTGCAGGTGGAAAGCATCGAGCCCGCCGGCGCCGGGGCGCTCATGGCGATGCTGGAAGCGCGGCGCAAGGCGCTGGCCGCCGAGGGGCTGTTCGATGCCGCGCGCAAGCGGCCCATTCCCTTTCTGCCCCAGGTGATCGGGGTGATCACCTCGCCGCAGGGGGCGGTGATCCGTGACATCCTGCACCGGCTGTCGGATCGCTTTCCGCGCCATGTCATCCTCTGGCCGGTGGCGGTGCAGGGCGAGCGCTGCCCGGGCCAGGTGGCCGCGGCCATTCGCGGCTTCAACGCGCTGGCCCCCGGCGGCAAGGTGCCGCGCCCCGATGTGCTGATCGTGGCGCGCGGCGGCGGTTCGATCGAAGACTTATGGGGCTTCAACGACGAGGCGGTGGTGCGCGCGGCGGCCGAAAGCGCCATTCCGCTGATCTCGGCGGTGGGGCATGAAACAGACACCACGCTGATTGACCATGCCGCCGATCTGCGCGCCCCCACGCCCTCGGCGGCGGCCGAACAGGCGGTGCCGGTGCGTGCCGATCTCAAGGCGCGGGTGGCGACTCTGGCGGCGCGGCATGAGCGCGCGGGGCGGGGCGCGGTGCAGCAGCGCGCGCAGCGGCTGCGCGATCTGGTGCGCGCGCTGCCGCGGCTGGAGGCGCTGCTATCCGGCCCGGCGCAGCGCTTCGACATGGTGGCGGGGCGCTTTGCGGGCTCGCTGCGCGCGCTGGCCGATGGCAAGCAACTGGCGCTGGGCAGGGCGGCGGCGGGGTTGCGCGCCTCCAGCTTGCGCGCCCTGATGGCCCGTCGGGGTGAGGCGCTCGATGCCTGGTCGGCGCGGCTGGCCCCGGCGCTGCAGCGCGGAATCGGGCGCTGGCGCGAGCGGCTGGATGCGCGGCGGCTCAATGCCCGGCCCATGCGCCGCGAGATCACCCGCCAAGCGCCCGAACTGGCAAGGCTGGGCGCGCGCGCCGAGGCGGCGATGGCGGGCCGGCTGGCGCGGCTGGCCGAGCGGATGGCGGCGGCAGAACGCATGCGCCAGGCGCTGGGCTATCAGGGCACGCTGAAGCGCGGCTTCGCGGTGCTGCGCGGGCCGGATGGCGAGGTGCTCAAGGAGGTGGCAGCGGTGCGCTCGCTGCCGCGATTCGCCATCGAGATGGGCGATGGCAGCCTGGATGCCGCGCCGCTGCCCCCCGAGGGAAGGTCGCGCCGGCCGCGCGAAGGCGAGCCGGAGGGCAACAGGAAACCTGCGCGCAAGGGGCCCGAGCAGGGCTCGCTATTCTGAGCCTCACGCCGGTTGCAGGCGGGGAAGGGGGCGCTGCCCCCCGGTTCTCTACGCGGACTCCCCCCGGCGTTTTGGGGCAAGATGAAGCAGCCGTGATCGGCTTCGCGTGCCGTTGCATCGGGATGCGGGCGAGGGCATACAGGGCGCGACAGATGTGAGGGGCGGCGATGAACTATCTGGAATTCGAAAAACCGCTGGCCGAGATCGAGGGCAAGGCCGCCGAATTGCGCGCCATGGCGCGCTCGAACCCCGGTATGGATGTCGAGAGAGAGGCCGAGGCGCTGGACCGCAAGGCCGAGGTAATGCTGGGCGATCTCTACCGCAGCCTCTCGCCCTGGCGGAAATGCCAGGTGGCGCGCCATCCCGACCGGCCGCATTGCCGCGACTATATCGAGGCGCTGTTCACCGAATACACGCCGCTGGCGGGTGATCGCAACTTTGCCGATGACGCCGCCATCATGGGCGGGCTGGCGCGGCTGAACGACCGGGCGGTGATGGTGATCGGGCAGGAAAAGGGCTCGGACACGAAATCGCGGATCGTGCGCAATTTCGGCATGGCCCGCCCTGAGGGCTATCGCAAGGCGATCCGGCTGATGGATCTGGCGCATCGCTTCGGCCTGCCGGTGATCACGCTGGTCGATACCCCGGGCGCCTATCCCGGCAAGGGCGCCGAAGAGCGTGGCCAGGCCGAGGCGATTGCCCGATCCACCCAGAAATGCCTGGAGCTTGGCGTGCCGCTGGTTTCGGTGGTGATCGGCGAGGGGGGCTCGGGCGGGGCGGTGGCGCTGGCCACGGCCGACCGGGTGCTGATGCTGGAGCATTCGGTCTATTCGGTGATCTCGCCCGAGGGTTGCGCCTCGATCCTTTGGAAGGATGCCGAGAAGATGCGCGAGGCGGCCGAGGCGCTGAAGCTGACGGCGCAGGATCTGTTGAAGCTGGGCGTCATCGACCAGATCGTGCCCGAGCCGCGCGGCGGCGCACAGCGCGACCGCAAGGCCACGATCGAGGCCGTGGGCGCGGCGCTGCAGGGCGCGCTGGACGGGCTTGAGGGCAAGAAGCCGCAGGCGCTGCGGGCCGCGCGCCGGCGCAAGTTCCTGGATATGGGCGGCAAGGGGCTGGCGGCTTAAACCGCGTCAGCCAGCGCGACGACGGGCGGGTGGACGTGGTGCACCCGGCCCGCGAGAGGGTGTGTGGGGCCAAGGCCAAGCGCGTGAAGCACGGCCAGGTCCATAGCCTGCCAGGCTTCCGGGGTGCCTGGCAGGGGCATGTCGGTATCGCCGCAGAACCCGATGAAAAGCAGATGCGCATCCACCCCTTTCGATACCAGCCACTGCAGATGGGCCAGCCGGTTGGCCTGCTGGAAGAAGACGCGCATCCAGTCCGAGCGATCGTCGCCGCGCAGCGCGCGGCGGGTTTCGGCCAGGGCTTCGGTGATGCGGGCGCGGCTGGCAGGCGCGGTGGCGGCGCAGGGCGTGCTCAGGGCCTCGCGCAGATGGGCCTTTGCTTCGGCCAGCACAACAATGTTGTCCGCCATTGCCAGGCCGTCCCAGACCGGGCCTCCGCGCGGCCAGAAATCGGCCAGTACGGGTGCCAGATGACCAAGGCCCAGGCGCTGAAGGAAGGCGCCGTCACGGTATTCGGCGAAATCGTCGCCGGCCAGGGGCGAAAGCCAGGTCAGGGCGGGTAGGCTGGGCGGTTGCAACAGATGGGGCGCCCGGGCGACAGCGTGTTGCAGCCATTTCTGGCTGCCGCGCGTGGCGGGATTCTGGGGCAGGCGACTCATTTTGGTGCCCTCTCGGCCGCAAGCGAGCAAGCTTTGTGGCGCCGGGTGCGAGGCGCGGTTCCAACCCCGATCCCAACCACGATGCGGACCGCGTTCATGTGCTCGGACGAGTTGGCGGTGTAGGAGCCGGGGGCGCGTCGAAGCCGGCCTCGGCCATGAGCGCGTTCGAACGCGCTTCCACTTCGTCCTCAAGCCGGGTCATGAACTGACGCAGCTCCAGCCCCGGCGGAATCTGCGGCAGGAATTCCAGCACCGCCAGCCCCGGCTCGCGATAGATGCGCTGGCGAGGCCAGAAGACGCCGACATTGCACGCCACCGGCACGCAATCGGTGCCCATTTCCTGATACAGCAAGCCGGTGCCCACCTTGTACTCGCGGTGTGCGCCCGGCGCCACGCGCGTGCCTTGCGGGTAGATGATCAGCTGCCCCGGTTCCTGCCGGCCGGAACGCACGCGTTCCATCATCGCCTTGATCGCCGCGCCGCGCTTGCCGCGATCGACCGGCACGCAGCCGATGCGCTGCGCATACCAGCCAAGAATTGGCGTGCGCCGCAATTCCTGCTTCATGATGAATTTCGGCCGCGGCAACTCGCTGACCAGGATGATGATGTCGAAAAAGCTCTGATGCTTGGCGGCGATCATCACCTCGCCGGTGGGAACCTCGCCGCGCACTTCGGAGTGCAGCCCCAGCATCCAGCGCGCCGACCAGCGCACATAGCGGCACCAGGTATGCACCGCGGCAAAGGCGCCGCGCCGGTCGAAAAGCGCCCAGGGGGTGAAGAACACCGCCATGATCGCCATCATGGCGTAGATCTGCAGCGAAAAGACGAGCGAGCGCAGCCAGCGCCAGGCGTAAGCCATCAACCTTGCCTCCTGAGTACACGAAAGGCGGCGGCGCGGGTGGCGGCCCAGGCCACGAGCGCCGCGAAGGGCGGAATCGTGAGCGGCCACAGCCAGTCGGCACCGCGCGGGCCGAGCCCGGCCAGCACCCCCTCGCCGGCGGCGGGAAACAGCGCCAGCGCGCCCAGCCCCAGCGCGGTGCCCACCCCCGCCCCGACCAGTGCGCGCAGCGCGAAGCGGCGGGTGAAGGCGCGCGCGATGAAGGCATCGCGCGCCCCCACCAGCCGCAGCACCGCGATGACCTGCGCATTGGCCGCCAGCGAGAAGCTGGCCGCCAGCGCCACCATCGCCGCCATCGCCCCGGCGATGAGCGCCACCGCCACCAGCGCCAGCATTCGCAGCCGGTCGGCGGCGGCTACCATCGGGCGGCGCCAGCGGCTGTGATCGTCGAGCACCGCGCCGGGGGCCTCGGCGGCCAGGCGCATGCGCAGGCCCACCGGGTCGAAGCCCTCGCCGGCCTCGATGATCTCGATCAGCCGCGGCAGCGCCAACCGCTCGACCGGCATTTCGGGCCCGAACCAGGGCGCGAGCAGGGCGCGCTGCTCATCGGCGTCGATCACCCGCACCGAGGCCACACCCGGTGTTTCGCGCAGGATCTGGAGAACCGCCGAGGTCTGCGTGGCCATCTCGCCCGCCGGTGCCGACAGGCGCAGCGTGGCGCTTTGCGCCAGCGCATCCGACCAGCGATCGGCCAGCCGCCCCGCCCCCAGCGCCAGCGCCAGCGCAAAGACGGCCAGAAAGGCCATCGCCGCCGCCGTCGCCCCGGTCAGCACCGAGGTATAGCCCGATCCGGGCACCACATCGGGGCCATCGCGCCGCCGGGCGCGGCTTGTGCCCTTCTTGCCGCTTTCGCGGTTCACAGATCGGCTCCCGCGGATTGCAGCCGGCGCTCGCTGATGCGCAGCACTCGCGCCGAGACCTGGGCCTTGGCGCTGCGGATCAGGTTCAGGTCATGCGTGGCGATCATCACCGCCGTGCCCATCCGGTTGAGTTCGATCAGCAGCGACAGGATGCGCAACGACATCTCCCAGTCAACATTGCCTGTGGGTTCGTCGGCCAGCACCACCTCGGGCGCGGCGATCACCGCGCGCGCCAGCGCCGCGCGCTGGCGCTCGCCACCCGAAAGCGTGGGCGGCAGCGCGCCGGCCTGCGCCTCGAGCCCCACCCAGACCAGCAATTCGCGCAGATCGCTTTCGGGCACAGCGCGCCCGGCAGCGGTGAAGGGCAGGGCGACATTCTCGACGATGCTCAGATGATCGAGAAAGCGGCAATCCTGGTGGATCACGCCGATGCGGCGGCGGGTTTCGGCCAGCTGGTCGCGGCTCATCTGCGCCAGCGAGTTGCCAAAGAGAGAAACCTTGCCCGAGCTGGGCATGAGCTCGCCATAGCACAGCTTCAGTAGCGTGGTCTTGCCCGCACCGGAAGGGCCGGTGAGAAAATGAAAGGCACCAGTGGCGACATGCAGATCCACCTCGCCAAGCAGCGTGCGGTCACCGAACTTCTGGGTCAGCTTCTCCAGCCTTATCAAGCGCCCTTCCCCCGGCCCGTTTGCAGCAAATGCATGACAGGCAATGCACTTGGAACTCGACAAGGTGCTTGCTACAACAGCAGCGGGCCGGAGCCAATGGCCGAGGCGGGCTTGGAGCCGGCTTTCCGGTGGAATCGGGGATGAGATGCGACTGAGCTGTCCCAACTGCAAGGCCCAGTACGAGGTCGAGGATTCGGTCATCCCCGAGGGCGGGCGCGATGTGCAATGCTCGGCCTGTGGTCATACCTGGTATCAGTACCCGCTTTCTGTGGCGCTGCAGATGCGCGCCGAGGAGCTTGAAGAAACTGTCGAGGAGCCCGCGGCGCCCGCCGCGCTGTCAGGCTTGACGGCTTCGCATCGCCGGCTCGACCGTTCGGTGATGGACCTTCTGCGCGAGGAGGCCGAGCGCGAGATCCGTGAAAGGCGCAATGCCGTGGCCGGCAACGGGCTGGAAACACAGGGCGATCTGGGCCTGCCGGTGCGCCCGGCCAGACCCCAAAGACCGGCTCGCGATACCGCTGAGGACGAGTTGCAAGATGCCGAGGCACCCGAGGAAGGTGCCGCCGCCGCCAGTGACGGGGGCGATGCCGCCGCGCCCAGCCAGAGCCGGCGTAATCTGTTGCCCGATATCGAGGAACTCAGCTCGACCCTCGAGCCGCGCCGCGATACCCGACGCAGCGCCGGCATGACCGATTCCGGCGCGCCCGATGATCCGGCCGATCAGCGCCGCGGGCTGCGGCGCGGCCTGTCGGTGGTGGTGATCGTCGCCGGGGTGTTGCTGGCGCTCTATCTTCTGGCGCCGATGATCGCCGAACAGGTGCCGGCGCTGGAGGGGCCGATGGCGGGCTATGTGGCGCTAGTCAATACGCTGCGCGCCCAGGTCGCGACCTGGGTTGCGCAACTGCTCGCGTTGATCGGCGCCGGCGGCTGATTTCTGATTCGCTTGATCGGCGCCTATGGCATTTCGCGCTCACCCTGATTCGCCCGACACGCCATAACCATTTGGTTTCGCATGTCCGAAAAGCGAAAAACCGGTTTCCACTTTTCGCGTCATGCTCCAGGGCGCAACCATTGCATCCCGGGGGCTGCCCACCCCGCGAGGCGGGCGCTCGCAAACCCGGTTGGCGGGTTTTGCGTCACTCCTCACCCAGCAGCGCCTCGATGCGCGCCCGCGCCTGCTCGATCTGCCGGGCCTGGGCGCGCCGTTCCTCCTGCATGTCGGCGATCTCGGCGTCGATGGCATCGACGCGCGCGCGCCGCTCGGGCGTGGCGACGCTTTCTTCACCAAGCTGCACGATCAGCCCCACCAGCCGGTCCTGCTCGCGCTCGCGCTCGCCGATTTCTTCCTGCAGGCGCCGCATGGCGCGTTCGGCCTGCGTGATCTCGCCGCGCAGCGCGCCCAACTCGGCGAGCTTCTCGCGCAGCCCCGGGTCGGTGGCGCGCGATTCCCAGGCCGCCAGCGTCGGCAGGTCGATATCCATCAGTGCGATGCGCCGCAGCCGTGGCTGGCGTTCGCGCACCTCATGTGTGACCTGAGTGCCCGCCGGCACCATGACCTGCCAGCGCCAGACATCGAGCGCTTCCTCGGCGCCCTCGGGGGCGACGACCTGCCAGCCGCTGCGGCGCGGATGCTCGATGGTCAGCAGCCTGTCGGCCTGCGGCGCGCCGCTGATGCGGTAGCGCAGCCGGCGTTCCAGATCCTCGGTGACGTGCAGCATGCCGCCGACCAGCCGCATTTCGCGCAACAGTTCGGTGCTGTCGCTTTCCTCGCGGATTTCCATGGCGGTGTCGCGGGCAAAGCGGATCGTCTCGCTGGCGCCGGGAGCCAGTTCGGGGATCATCGCATCGCCGGCATGGCCACGGCCTTCCTCGTAAAGCGTCAGCACCCCCGCCGGTAGCCGCAGCGGCAGCGGGTTCTCGATGCGCAGCGCAATCTCGGGGTGGCGCTCGCCGCTGCCGCCGCGATGCAGGGTCAGGCGCGCATCGGGCAGTTCCTCGTCAAGAAAGGGCAGGGTGATCATCTGCCCGGCGGCCAGCGTGACCGGCGCCGCGAGGGTGAAACGGGTGAAGCTTTCGCCGTCATCGGCGATGGTTTCGACGGCGGCGGTGGCATCGGCCATCGGCATTGCGGGCATGGGCGCGGCTTCGCGCCGGATGCCCAGCATCGCTTCCATGGCAGGCTCGATGGCCGGGCCTTCGGCGGCTTCGCGGGGAACGCTGACGCGCTCGTAAAGCCGGGCGCGGATGGCGCGCACCGAGCCGGTGGCCAGCGTCAGGCGGATATCGTGCCAGTCGATTCCGGTGGTGTTTTCAACCACCGCCCAGCCGATCAGCCGCACGCCCTCGTCGCTGTCCACCGCGCGCCAGGCGGTGCGCCACAGAGGGGCCTCCTGCAGCCAGGTCAGCGCGCCGGGGCGTTCGCCTTGCGCAAGCGAGTTCAGATGCACCGCCACGCTGCCATTGCCCGAGGCCGTGCGCCATGCGGCGAGCGCGGCATCGAGAGCGGCGCGGTCGGCGCTGTCGGCCAGGCGCACGCTCAGCGCCTCGTCAAGCCGGAACTGGCGCAGATTGCCCTCGGCGTCTTGCAGCGACAGCATCTGGCAGCGGCCTTCGGCTTCGGGGCAGGGCTGTTCGGTCACGCCCATGTTGCGCCCTTCCCAGCTGCCGGCGTGGCGCTCGACCACGATCGGCGCGCCGGGCAGGGCGGCGAGAAGTCGCGCGCGGTCGGTGACATCGTCGGGGGCAAGCGGCAGCCGGGCGAAGCTGTCGTCAAAGGCGCCGGGGCCGTCGAAGCGCACATGCACGGGGGCTTGCGCCGGGTCGATCACCCACAGGCTTTTCAGGAAATCGTCAATGTCGCGGCGCGGGATGCTCAACCGCACGGGGCCGGCGCCCAGGGTGACATCGGCCTCGATCATCGCCAGCCCGGCGGTGGAAAGCGTCACTGCGCGCAGCTGCGGCGCATCCCCGGCCGCGGCGAGGCCGGGCAGCGCGGTGGCGGGCAGCGAGGCGAGCGCCGCCAGCGCCACCGTGCCGGTTGCCCGGGCGAGGTTCTGTGCGAGGGTCTGCCGGGCGTGGCCGGGGGCCGGCCTGCAGGGCGCGGTGGTGCGGGTGGTCGGCATGGGGTTCGGTCCTTGGTCGCTGAGCCACCTTGCGAGGTGGCGCGTGAGGCGGGGCGCCATCACACTGGCCAACACTCTGGCCCCGCCGGCATGCGCTGGCAATGGGTTGCACGCTTCACCTTGTAGCGAGGTGGCAGCCTTGCCGCCCGGCCTGTTCGGTGTGGGCGCGACGCGCCGGGCGTTTTGCTGCCCTGCGCCGGTTCGCTGCGATGTCTGGCCGGGATCTGTTGCTACGGCGCGGGCCCGGATGGAAGTTGGCCGCGGGCATGGAGCCGCCGGAAAAGTGGTGACGAGTCCTGCCGGCGCGCGCGCGGCGCGGGCTCAGGGTGGGCCGCCCTGCAGCAACGCGTCGATCGCGGTGCGCAGTTCGGCGCTTTGCTCAAGCAAGGCGGCGTTGCGGTGCAGCATGAGGTTGCCGTTGCCGCCAGCAATGGGGGTGCCCGCGCCGATCGCCCCCATGCTTGCGTTGCCCGAACCCACGCCGCCCGAACCTGCGTTTCCAGCGAGCGCATCGCCCGCCTGGGCGCCGCCCGAATCGGGATTGCCCGCGTCGGGGCTGCCTGTGCCGGTGGTGCCCGCCGCTTGCGAGTCAGCGAACGAAGGTCCGGTGCCTACGCCCGGGGCCGATGTGAAAGGCGGCGCGTCATTAGACGCCGCGCCGGGCATTGTGTCCGCCCCTTCCGGCGCTTCCTGCGCTTGCATTCGTCCTAGCCATGCAGCGACGGTTTCCGGCTCGCCACCCAGGATACGCGCCAGTTGCTCCAGCGCTGCCAGTCCCGGTGCCGGCGCGGCTTGCGACGGGCGCGAAACGGACCCTTCGCGTGGCGCTGGGGAGAGCGGGGGAAGGGGTGGTGCTGCGCCCGTGCCGGCGCTGGCAGCGTCGGCGCCGGGGGCAGGGGGCGATTGCGGCGCCTCGGTGCCCGGCTCGCCGGGCGCGTTGCCCTCGCCAGCCTGCCGGGCAAGGGCGGCCAGTGCCTGCCAATCGCGATGGGCGATTGCCGTGCGGGCTGCTTCGTCCAGCGCGCCGAGATCGGAAAAGGCCGCCAGCGCGGCATCGCCGGCCCCCGCGGCGCGCAGTGCCCGCGCCATCAGCATTGCGCTTTGCCTGTCCGCGCCCTCGGGCGTGTCCGCCATCATCGGCGACAGCACGGCGATGGCCTCGTCGGGCCGCGCGCGCGCCAGCATGGCCTGCGCCAGCAGGTGACGCTGGCGGTCGTTGCGCGGCGGGCTGATCAGGCCTTCGGCGCGCTCGGCGAGGCCGAGATCGAGCAGCCGCCCGGCCAGCGCGGTGCGGGTATCGAGACCGCGTTCATCGGCGCGCCAGTCCTCGCGGTTCACGATCAGCGCCAGAAAACGCCGGTCATCGGCCTCGTCCGCGGCGCCTTGCCACAGCGTGTCACTCAGGCTGGCCAGAAGCTGGCGGTCTTCGCGATTGGCGCGCAGCCAGCGTTGCAGCCGGTCGAGCCGTTCGAAGCCCGCCTCATGGGCGCCGCGCGCAGCGTCGTGACTAATCGCCACAGCCATCAGGGCGATGCCCTGCTCGCCATGGCGCTCGCCGGCGGCCAGTGCCTCGGCCTGATCGAGCAGGGCGGAGTCGGCGGCGTTTCCCGCCTCGAGCTGGAACTGCAACTGCCTGAGCAGCCGGCCGGCATCGGTGGCGCCGGGCTGTGCGGCTAGGCTCCTTGCGGCACGATCGGGGGCGCCGCGCGCGCCTTCCAGCAGCGCCTCCGGCAGGGTTGTTTCGACGACGCCGGCGGGCCCGGTGTGGCGGAGCGTTTCGGCGATCACCCGTGCCGCCTCGAGCGCGCCGGTCTCGATCAGGCGTTCCACCAGGGGCGGGCCGAACAGGCGGCGCAGCGCTGGCGGGGCGGCGGCATGGGCCAGCGCGATCTGCTCGGCATGGGCGGCGAGATCGGCCGGCGCCGGGCCGGCCAGCGCCGCGAGCATGCCCCCCGCGCCGGGGCAGCCCTCGAGGCGCGCGAGCGCGAGGCGAGCATTCGATTGCCGGTCCTCGAGGATGTCGGCGAGCCCGCGCAAAAAGTCACGCCCCGCGATAGGGTGGTGCGCATTGTCGATCAGAAGCCGGGCTTCGGCGCCCATGCCCGCGCTCAGATAGTGCCGCACGAGATCGCTGCGCGCCTGTGCGTCGGGGCGGTCGAACTCGCCATAGAGCCGGCGCACGAGATCGGCCAGCCCGGCGTTGAAGTCCGGCGGATCGGGCGCATCGAGAAAGTCCAGCGCCCCGGAGGCGTGGCAGCGAGGATCAGCGATTTCCGGCGGCGTTGCATCTGCTGCCTGGGTCGGGGCGATGGCCATAGCCTCATCAGGGCCCGGCGGCGGCGCGATACGCATCTGAGCCGGCGGCAGTGCCGTGGTGGCGGGTTCCGGCACCGGCTGGTTCATATCGGCATGCAGGTATTCATCGCCTATCATCAGGCCCTGGCCGATGGCGCGGGCAAGCGCGTTCTGCAGATCGGCGCTCAGCGCCTGTCTTTCGGCAAGGCCGGGCGGTGGCGGGGGCGCGGATACCGGGGCGCGCGCCCGGACGGTTGGCGCAAGGGGCGAGCCTGCGGCTACTGGCGTTTCGGTGCTTTCCTGCCAGCGGCGGGCCAGCGTGGCGCCTGCATCCCGGCCGATCGCAACGTCGGCGGGGAAAGGCGTCGGGGATGGGCTGTCCGGGTTGGCGGTGCCAGGCACATGCCCCCCCGCCGCAACCGATGCCGGCGGTCGCGCATCGCCGGCCTGGCCGCGCGCCCCCGCCGTGCCTTCGGGCGGCGGGTCGAGGATATCCAGCACGACGATACCGGGGCGGTCGCTGAAGGCCCTGACCAGACAATCGCAACCGAGTGTCAGTGCGATGCCGCCCTCGGCATTTTCCAGCGCGGCAAGGCGGTTGCGCGCAATGCGATCGAAGGCGCGCGACAGATCGATCCGCGCCTCAGCGGGGCGGATCTGCAGGATCGCCGTGCGATCGGCCGGCAGCAGCGTCCAGTCGATGGGCGCCGCGGCCTGCAGGACGATACGCGTGAAGCCCGCATGCTCGCCGCCGAGCACCCGCACCAGCGGCGCCTCTTGCGCCGACGGCCGGGCAGGTGCCGCGAGTACTGCGGCCAGCGCGATCGCGGCAAGGAGCGCGCGCCGCATCACGCCGCCATGCGCTTGATGGTGCGCATCGCCTGTTCGAGTTCGCCGAAGCTGGGCCGGACGTGGTGCGGTGTGTTCTGGCGGCCGACCTCGATGCACATATTGGCCGGGTGGTTGTGCAGATTGGCGATCAGCACTTCACGGATGAGCTTGTAGAAATGCGCGTCCTCTTCCGTGACCGTGCGCATTCGGGCGGCGAAGGGGCCGACGAAGCCGTAGGAAAGAAACACGCCCAGAAAGGTGCCCACCAGCGCCCCGCCGATCATGCCGCCCAGAATCTCGGGGGGCTGGTCGATCGAGGCCATGGTCTTGATGACCCCCAGAACGGCGGCGACGATACCCAGCGCCGGCAGCGCGTCGGCTACGGCCTGCATGGCGTGGCTGGGGTGCATTGCATGCTGCATATTGGCCTCGAGGCGCTTGTCGAGCACCTCCTCGACCTGGTGCGGGTCGTCATAGCTCATGGTGATGGCGCGCAGCGTGTCGCAGACCATCTCGACGGCCTCGAGATCTTGCATGATGCGCGGATAGCGCTCGAAGATGGGCGAATCCTCGGGTGCCTCGATATGCTCTTCCAGCGCGACCGGGTTCTGGCGGGCCAGGCGGATGAGTTCGAACAGCAGGCACAGAAGATCGCTGTAATCGGCCGGCTTCCAGTGCGGGCCTGAAAAGACCTTGCGCAATTCGCGCAGCGTCTGTTTCACCCCGGCGCCGGAGTTGGCGATCAGGAAACCGCCTATGGCAGCGCCGCCGATCATTGTCAGCTCGAATGGCAGGGCATAGAGGATGATGCCAAAGTTCCCGCCGGCCATCGAGTAGCCGCCGAAAACCATGACGAAAACCACCAATATGCCGATGATTCCGATCATGTGCCGCGCTCCGGTTCTTCCTGTTCCGGCCAGCTTGCCGGTAACGGATTAAGAAACCTTCTCTTTCGTTGAATTGATCTTTCGTTGATTCAAGGGTTTTCGCGCCGGGGCACGGTGGCGTTGCGCCCGGCAAGAACAGTGCTCAGCGCATAGGCCTGGCGCGGCTCCAGCTCGGCGAGAATGCCGGCGGCGGTGTCCGGGCGCAGCCGGCCCAGAAAGCCCGCGGCAAAGTCCGGATCCATTTCGGCAAAGACGCGCGCCGCCTGTTCGGCGCGCATAGCCTCGAACACCGAGACGAGGCGTCCGAGATCATCCTCGGCAAGCCGGTCGGCCAGCGCCATCGTCGCGTCCAGCTCGGCTTCGGCATCGCGCAGCGCCTCGATCTGGCGGGCGATGCGTTGCTCGGCGGCAGTGAGCAGCGCCAGCCGCTCGTCGAGCTCTTCGGCGCGTTCGGCAAGCTGCGATTCGCGGCGTCTTATGTCGAGCAGGATCGAGGCGATCTCCTCGCCATCGGGCGCCACAGCCCCGTCGGCGCGATCGCTGCGGGAAACCGGCGCGGCGGTGTCGCGGTCACTGTCGCCGTGTCTGTCAATCGCCGAAGCCTGGGGCGTCCCTGCCGGCTGCTCGGTTGCCGGGCCCTGGGCGAAGGCGCCGTCGATGCCCAGCGCCAGCCGGATTGCCCCGGCCAGGCAGAACAGCACCACCAAGGCCGGCAGGGTACGCAGGCGCCGCTTGCGCGCGCCCGGCAGGCGGGCCGCTTTCCTGCCCGCCGACTTGACCGATGTCGTGACCGGTGCGCCGCCTGTAGCCCTTGGCGTTGCGGTGCCTGACATCAGGCGCTCTCCATCGGCTGGCGGCGGCGCACGATTCGCGCGCGCGGTGTCGGCTCATGCGGCGAGCGCGGCGATAGTCGGGCCGCGCCGGAGGTTCCCGGCCCGACCCGGCCCTGCACCTGCGCGCCACTACGGTTCAAGCCTGGCGCGGCCGGCGCCCCTGCGCGCGCGTAAGCGCCCGGCCCGG
>JAFIEG010000040.1 GCA_020832665.1 Pararhodobacter sp.
GCGGCCGTGGGGGGGGGGGGGGTTGGATGGTGTATGGGTGGTGGAACCCCGGCCTTCATTCGGGGGTTTTGCCTGTTGGGGGGGGACCCCCCCGCCCTCGCGTTTGTTCGAGCACGGGCAGCCTCGGCCCGGGTGGGCGCGCAAGCGCCCTCGCCGTACCGCAGGCACGCCTATGGCGTGGTCGTGCCGCAGGCTTCTCTCAGAAACCCTCGCCCGAGCCCCGCTGCCAGGGCTGAACCAGATTGCCGAAGCGGGTGAACTGGCCCTCGAAGCTCAGCTCGACCGAGCCGATGGGGCCGTGGCGCTGCTTGCCGATGATCACCTCGGCCTTGCCATGGACCTTTTCCATGACCTCCTGCCATTTCGCCATGGCTTCGAGATCATGGTCGCCCGGCTTCTCGCGTTCGCGGTAATATTCCTCGCGGAAGACGAACATGACGACATCGGCATCCTGCTCGATCGAGCCCGATTCGCGCAGATCGGACAGTTGCGGGCGCTTGTCGTCGCGGTTTTCCACCTGGCGCGAGAGCTGCGAAAGCGCAATCACCGGGATGTTCAGCTCCTTGGCGATGGCCTTGAGCCCCTGGGTGATCTCGCTGACCTCCTGCACGCGGCTTTCTTTCGTGGAGCCGCGCAGAAGCTGCAGATAGTCAACCATCAGCACATCCAGCCCATGCGTGCGCTTGAGCCGGCGCGCGCGCGCCGCCACCTGCGCCATCGGCAGCGCCGGGGTGTCGTCGATGAAGAGCGGGCAGGCCTCCAGCGCCTTGGCGGCCTCGACGAAGCGGCGGAATTCCTCTTCGGTCATGTCGCCGCGGCGAATCTGCTCGCTGGGCACTTCCGCCGCTTCCGACAGGATGCGCGCGGCCAGCTGCTCGGCCGACATCTCGAGGCTGAAGAAGCCCACCACGCCACCATTGACCGTGCCCTCGGTGCCATCGGGGCGCGTGCCGCGCTTCCAGGCGCGGGCGATGTTGAAGGCGATATTGGTGGCCAGCGAGGTCTTGCCCATCGAAGGCCGGCCGGCGAGGATGATCAGATCCGACGGGTGCAACCCGCCCAGCTTGCGGTCAAGATCGGCCAGCCCGGTGGAAATACCCGCCAGCCCGCCATCGCGCTGATAGGCAGCATTGGCCACATTCACCGCCTCGGTCACCGCCTTGAGAAAAGACTGGAAGCCGCGCTCGGCCACGCCCTGCTCGCCCAGCTTGTAGAGCGCCTGCTCGGCCTCGACGATCTGTTCCTTGGGTTCGCTGTCGACATCGACCTGCGCGGCGCGCGCCGAAATGTCGCGGCCAAGGCGGATGAGATCGCGCCGCACCGCCAGATCATAGATCATCTGCGCATAGTCGCGCGCCGCCCAGGACGAGATCGCCGCGCCCGCCAGCCGCACCAGATAGGCCGGCCCGCCCAGCTCGGCCAACCCCTCGTCGCCCTCCATGAATGCCTTGAGCGTCACCGGCGAGGCCAGCGCATTCTTCTGGATGCGCGCTGCCGCGATCTCGAAGATGCGCTGATGGACGGGCTCGAAGAAATGCTCGGCCTTCACCAGGGCCGAAATGCGGTCATAGACATCGTTATTGGTCAGCACTGCGCCAAGAAGCTGCTGCTCGGCCTCGATATTGTGCGGCAGCGCCTCGGGCTCGGCCGGGGTTGGAGCCGTGCCGCCCGGGCGAATCGGGGTGATTTCGCTCATCGCTGTCTTTCCCTGTCCGGTTCGGTTCGTGCGGCGATTGAAACGCCTGTCCTGTTTTTGTCTGACATTATCGCTCACGGTGGTTCTGGCCCGGCAACGGGCATCGCAACGCCCCGCAACCCTTCCCCACGTCGCCCCTGCTATGCCAAATCGCGGCGCTGCGCGCAATCTGGGTAAAGCTGTGGATAAGCTGGGGACAACCTCTGAACCACATCATATCGCGGATCAGTGCCCTTGTCGCCCCATATCTGCGCGAATCGTGACGTCAAGAAAAACAACAAAAGTCAAACAATCGATTGTCTGACTTTTGCCGGACCCTGCCAAGGACAAAAACCTGTGCCGTCAACCCGAGGCCGGCGCCCAGTCATGCGGGGCGTTGAGGAACGCCTCGACCGCATCAAGCGTGGCGGTGTCGAAATCGTCGCCACGGCGGGCCTCGGCCAGCACATCCCACCATGTGCACAGCCGGTGCAGGGAAATGCCCGCCTCGGCCAGTCGCTCCTCGGCTTGCGGGAAAATGTCGTAGAAGAAGATCACCGCGGTGTGGTGGCAAGTGGCGCCGGTGTCGCGAATCGCCTCGACGAAGCTGAGCTTCGAGCCGCCATCGGTGGCCAGATCCTCGACCAGCAGCACGCGCTGGCCCGGCGCCATCTCGCCCTCGATGCGCGCATTGCGCCCGTATCCCTTGGGCTTCTTGCGCACATAGCTCATCGGCAGCGCCATGCGCTCGGCGACCAGCGCGGCGAAGGGAATGCCCGCGGTCTCGCCGCCGGCAATGTTGTCGAAGGCCTCGAAACCGGCCGCCGCCATCACCTTGCAGGTGAGGAAATCCATCAGCGTGGCGCGGATGCGCGGATAGGAGATCAGCTTGCGGCAATCGATATAGGTGGGCGCGCGCAGCCCCGAGGCGAAGGTGAAGGGCTCGGTTGCGTTGAAATGCACCGCCTTGATGTCCAGCAGCATGCGCGCGCTTAGCCGGGCGATGGTGGCGGGGTCGGTATGGGCGGTGGGGATCAGGCGGGGGCTCCGGGGTTGGGGCAAGAGCGGCGATAGCGAGTTTGGCGAAGCGGGGCAACCGGTCGGATACTACGCCACAATGCCCTTGCGACTTTAGGTTGATCATTTCCGCTGGCGAACGTTTCCCGCCCGTGCGAACCAACGCGGTCAACCCGCTTCAGCATCACGCCGCCGGCGGCGGCAATGCCACCCCCAATCGCCCCGCCACTGCCGCCGCCGCGTCCCGGCACCCTGTCCAATCGGCCGCGCGCGCGGCAAAGAGCGTGGCCTGCGAGCGCAGCACCGGCGGCGCCGACAGGATCTTCAGATGATTGGCGCGCAGCGTCTCGCCGGTCGAGGTGATATCGGCGATCGCCTCGGCGGTCAGGTTGCGAATCGTGCCCTCGGTGGCGCCCTGGCTGTCAACGAGCTGGTAATCGGCCACGCCGTGGCGCTTGAGATAGTCGCGCACCAGCCGGTGATACTTGGTGGCAATGCGCAGTCGGAAACCATGCGCGGCGCGAAACCCCGCCGCCGCGGCATCGAGATCATCCAGCGTATCGACATCGACCCAGGCGGCGGGCACGGCGATGACCAGATCGGCGTGGCCAAAACCCATCGGCGCCAGCTCGGCCACGCGGCCGGGCCAGCCGGCCAGCTTCTCGCGCAGAAGATCGGTGCCGGTAACGCCCAGATGGATGCGCCCGGCGGCCAGCTCGCGCGGGATCTCGGCCGCCGACAGCAGCACCAGCGACACCCCCTCCAGCCCCTCGACGGCGCCGGCATATTCACGCTCGTTGCCGGTGCGGCGCAAGGTGATGCCGCGCGCGGCGAACCAGGCAAAGCTCTGATCCATCAGCCGGCCCTTGGATGGCACGCCGATCTTCAGCATCACGCGCCCCCCTTCAGCGCCACCACCAGTTCGGGCCGGATCACCCCGCCCACCGCCGGGATCGAGCGCCCCTGCCCCAGCACCGCGGTGAGCGCGTCATAGCGCCCGCCCGAGGCCACCGGCGGCAGATCGGGCCGCGCCTCGGCGTAAAGGCCGAAGACGAAACCGTCGTAATATTCCATCGATGTGCGGCCATAGCTTGCCTCGAAATCGAGCGTGGCCACCTCGATACCGCGCGCCTCAAGCGCCCCAAGCCGCGCCGCCATGCCGCGCACGGCGTCAGCGATCCAGGGCATGGCGCGGGCGCTTTCTTGCAGCATTTCAAGCGCCTGCGGGGCCTTGGCGCTAATTTCCAGCATCATTTCCAGCGCATCGACCGGCGCGCCGGGCAAGGGCGGCGCGCCGGCATCCTCGGCCAGCCGGTCGAGCCGGGCATTGATCTCGGCGCGGCTGCGCAGCCCGATATGCGGGGCGGGGCTTTGCGGGCGCTCGCCGCGCCCCAGCGCGGTCAGTAGCGCCGCGCGCTCGGGCGGCACCGGCGCGCGCCCGGCGTAACGTTCTAGCAGCGCGCGAAAACGCTGCGGGCGCCACAGATGGCGCATCAGCGCCGCCTTGCGCGGCGCGGTGGTGGGCAGCCCGGCAACGGCAGCGCGCAAGATGCCAATATCGCCGATGGCAGCGCGCAGCCCCAAGGGCGCCAGCAGCCCGTGGATGAGCGCAAACACCTCGGCATCGGCGCCGGCGCGGTCGGCACCGTCAAAGACCTCATAACCCGCCTGCAGATACTCGCTGGCGCGCGCCGTGCCGGGCTCTTCCTGCTTGCGGAAAACCCGGCCCAGATAGCAATAGCGCGCCGGCTCGGCGCCCTCGGCCATATGCGCCTGCACCACGGGCACGGTGAAATCGGGGCGCAGCATCATCTCGCCGGCAAGCGGGTCTTGCGTGACATAGGCGCGCGCGCGGATGTCCTCGCCATAAAGGTCGAGCAGCACCTCGGCAGGTTGCAGCACCGGGGTTTCAACCTGTTGCGCGCCGGCGCTGGTGAAGGCGGCGAGCAGCGCCTGCCCCTCGGCGCGGGCACCGGCGGGATCGGCGCGCAGCGGGCTCATCCCTGCCCGCCCGCTTTCTGCACGGCGAGTATCTCGCGCACCGCCGCCACCAGATCGGCGCGCTTCACCTCGCGCTGGGCGGGCTGTGCCTTCCATTCCTCGTGGCTGGCCTGTTCGGCGATCTGCGCGCCCAGCAGCAGATCCTTGATCTGCACCACGCCGCGCGCGGCCTCGTCCGCGCCTTCGATAATGGCGATGGGAGAGCCGCGTTTATCGGCATATTTCAACTGGTTGCCGAAATTCTTGGGATTGCCCAGATAGGCCTCGGCGCGGATGCCGTTGTTGCGCAACTCGCCCACCATGGCGAAGTAATCTGCCATGCGCGCGCGGTCCATCACCGTCACCACCACCGGGCCGGGCTCGGCGGCGCCCGCCTGCCCCTTCGCGGCCAGCGCCGCCAGCAGCCTGTCCACACCGATGGAAACCCCGGTCGCCGGAACCGCCTGCCCGGTGAAGCGCTTGACCAGATCATCATAGCGCCCGCCGCCGGCCACCGAGCCGAACTGGCGCTTGCGGCCCTTCTCATCAAGGATTTCGAAGGTCAGCTCGGCCTCATAGACCGGGCCAGTGTAATAGCCCAGCCCGCGAACCACCGAAGGGTCGATGACGATGCGTTCAGGGCCGTAGCCTTGGGCATCGAGCAAAGAAGCGATTTCTTCAAGTTCATCAACGCCTTCCAGGCCGATCTTCGAGCCCTTGACGAGATCGCGCAAGGCCGCCGCCGTGGCCGCGCCGCTGTCGCGCCGCGCATTGGTGAAAGCCAGCACGATATCGGCCTGCGCCTGCCCCAGCCCCGCGCCCTTGGTGAAATCGCCGCTTTCATCCTTGCGCCCCGCACCCAGCAGCGCGCGCACGCCGTCCTCGCCCAGCCGGTCGAGCTTGTCGATGGCGCGCAGCACGATGCCGCGTTCCTCGGCGAAGCGGTCGGGGTCTGTCGGGTCGAGGATGCCGGCAGCCTCCATCACGCCATTCAAGACCTTGCGGTTGTTGACCCGCACCAGGCAGGCATCGCCCAGCCCCAGCACGGCGAAGACATCAACCAGCATGGCGCAGATCTCGGCATCAGCGGCCACCGAAGCCGCCCCCACCGTATCGGCATCGCATTGATAGAACTGGCGAAACCGCCCCGGCCCGGGCTTTTCGTTGCGCCAGACCGGGCCCATCGCAAAGCGCCGGTAGGGGCTGGGCAGATCGTTGCGATATTGCGCCGCCACGCGGGCCAGCGGCGCGGTCAGATCGTAGCGCAGCGCCAGCCAGTCGCCCTCTTCCTGCCAGGCGAAGACGCCGGCATTGGGCCGGTCGACATCGGGCAGATACTTGCCCAGCGCGTCGAGCGTTTCCACGGCGCTGGTTTCCAGCGGCTCGAAGCCATAGGCGTGATAGACCTCGCCGATCTGCGCCAGCATTCGCTGGCGCGCGCGCAGCTCGGCGCCGAAATAGTCGCGAAACCCCTTGGGCGTTTCGGCGCGGGGGCGGCGGGGGGCTTTGGGTTTGGCCATGTGCTTGATGCTCGTCTTGCGCTCGCGTGTGGTCTAGCCCATGGCTTGGCAGGGGGCAAGCAGCGGAGGTCAGGCATGAGCAAGGATAGCGATGAACGGCTGCAGGCGAGCGAGGAGCGCATCGCGCATCTGACGCGCACAGTAGACGATCTGTCGGACCTGCTGCGCGAACAGGGGCGGCAGATCGAACGGTTGCAGGCGCAGCTGGCGCATCTGATCGAACGCGAGGCCGAGCGCGAGGCCGAATCCGGCGCCTCGGTCACGCTGGGCGACGAGAAGCCGCCGCACTGGTAGGCCCCCCAGCCCTTGCCAAGGCCCCCGGCCCTTGCCAGCCCACTACCCCCGGTCTATCAGGCGCGCAAACCCCGACAGCCGAGGAAAAAGCCATGATCCCCCGCTATTCGCGCCCCGAGATGGTGGCCATCTGGTCGCCCGAGACGAAGTTTCGCATCTGGTTCGAGATCGAGGCGCATGCCTGCGATGCGATGGCCGATCTGGGCGTGATCCCACGCGCGAATGCGCAGGCGCTGTGGAAGGCAAGGGATACCGAATTCGATGTCGCGCGCATCGACGAGATCGAGGCGGTGACGAAGCACGATGTCATCGCCTTTCTTACCCATCTGGCCGAAATCGTGGGCAGCGACGAGGCGCGCTTCGTGCATCAGGGCATGACCTCATCGGATGTGCTGGACACGACGCTGAACATCCAGCTGGTGCGCGCGTCTGATCTTCTGCTGGCGGGGATGGACCGGCTGCTGGCGGCGCTGAAGGCGCGCGCGCTTGAGCACAAGGATACGCTGCGCATCGGCCGCTCGCATGGTATCCATGCCGAGCCAACCACCATGGGGCTGACCTTCGCGCGGTTCTACGCCGAGATGGCGCGCGGGCGCAAACGACTGGAAGCGGCGCGCGAGGAAGTGCGCACGGGGGCAATTTCGGGCGCGGTGGGGACATTTGCCAATATCGACCCGGCTGTCGAGGCGCATGTCTGCGAAATGCTCGGCCTGATCCCCGAGCCGATTTCCACCCAGGTCATTCCGCGCGACCGGCACGCGATGTTCTTTGCCACGCTGGGGGTGATAGCCTCGTCGATCGAGAATATCGCGGTGGAGATCCGCCACATGCAGCGCACCGAGGTGCTGGAGGGCGAGGAATACTTTTCTGCCGGGCAAAAGGGCTCGTCGGCGATGCCGCACAAGCGCAACCCGGTGCTGAGCGAGAACCTGACCGGGCTGGCGCGGCTGGTGCGCTGCATGGTGGTGCCGGCGATGGAAAATGTGGCGCTGTGGCATGAGCGCGATATCTCGCACAGCTCGGTCGAGCGCATGATCGGCCCCGATGCCACGGTGACGCTTGATTTCGCGCTGCACCGGCTGGCCGGCGTGATCGAGAAGCTGGTGGTCTACCCCGAGGCGATGCTGGCCAACATGAACCGCTTTCGCGGGCTGGTGATGAGCCAGCGCGTGCTGCTGGCGCTGACCCAGGCCGGCGTGAGCCGCGAAGATGCCTACCGGCTGGTGCAGCGAAACGCGATGAAGGTCTGGGAAGAGGGCAAGGATTTCAAGACCGAGCTGCTCGGTGACGAAGAGGTGCGTGCGGCGCTCTCGGCCAAAGAGATCGAAGAAAAGTTCGATCTGGCCTATCACACAAGGCATGTGGACACGATCTTCGCGCGGGTGTTCGGCGCGGGCTGATCAGCCTTCGTCCACCTCGATCCGGTCGGCGATTTCGGGGGCAATGAGGCCCGCATGCAGCGCCAGAAGCACGATCCTGGCATCAAGCGAATCGCCCTCATTGATGGCGCCCTCCAGCCGCTGCGCGGCGCGCTCAGCGGCATCGGCGCCGTTGCTGGTGCCGAATTGCTCATGCCCGAGCATGCAATAGCAAAACAGCTGCGCGGCCTCGCCATAGGCGGCATCCCTGCCCTTTTCCGCTGCCGCCTGCTTGTGCAGCCGCACCAGCGTCAGCTTCACGCCATCGGGCACCAGAAGCGGGTGCACCCCGGCGGCGCGCAGCGCGCCATCGAGCGCATTCAGCGCCGCCGACTGGCCGAACAGATCGAAGAAGCGCAACATGGCCAAAGCGTAGCAGGTCTCATCGCCGGTTCCATCTCAAATCGGCGCTGGCGCGCGGGTTCAGGGCGCATCGACTGCCTTGTCATCGCGCTCGCCCACCGCGAGCGGGCGCAGTTCCTCGCCGCCGGGAAAGGGCGTGGTGTCCTCGGCATCGAAAAGCGAGGCCAGCCTTTCCGAGACGGCCAGCAGCATGGCCTGCTCCCACGCCGGCAAGGTCTCGAAGCGCCGCGTGAAGCGCTCATGCAGCGGGTCCGGGGTCTGGTCGATGAGGACGCGCCCTGCATCGGTCAGAATCACCCAGATTGCCCGCCGGTCTGAATGACGCCGCTCGCGCCGGACAAGCCCGCGCGCCTCCAGCCGGTCGATCTGCAACGAGATCGTCGCCTGGCCCACCCCCAGTGTGCGGGCGATGTCGCGCGGCATCTCCTGGCCGTTGCGCGACAGCGTGTGCAGCACCAGAAGCTGCGCCTGCGTCAGACTCGACGCCTTGGCCATCGCGCGGGCATTGGTTTCCAGCGCGTGCACGATGCGGCGCAGCGCAATCAGCGTTTCGGACGAACGATCTGCCATGAAGCCGTCACCAGCGGGAACTCCGGGGCCACCACGATGCACAAGCCATGCGCCCTGCACAAGCCCGCCAACTCCGCGACTGTGAAGCATTAATTTGATAGACAAATCATAAATACTGAAGATTTTGATGTAACTGCCCGCGAATCGTGCAGCGAAATAACTTCTAATAAGTTGATTTTATTTATTTTGTCACAGGTTGGCAGAAAAATTATATTTTGGGTTGCAAAACATTTCCGCAGAGAACATATTCTGCACAACGAAGCAACTTGCACAGGCACATGACCCATCATTCGCTGACACTGCACAACCGGACCGAAACCGACCAGACCAGAACCGGCCTGCACATGCGCAAGCCCACCAAGGAAGACGGGGCGGCCGTGTGGCAACTGGTGGCAGATTGCCCGCCGCTGGACCGCAATTCGATGTACATGAATGTCGTCCAGTGCGATCATTTCGCCGATACCTGCATCCTCGTCGAGCGCGACGGGCAGGTCGTGGGCTGGATCTCGGGCCATATCCGCCCCGAGGCGCCCGACACGCTGTTCATCTGGCAGGTGGCGGTGCACGAATCGGCGCGCGGGCTGGGGCTGGGCAAGCGCATGCTCTCGGCGCTGGTGGCGCGGCCCGAATGCGCAGGCGTGCGGCAGATGGAAACCACCATCACCCGTTCCAACAAGGCCTCATGGGCGCTGTTTCAAAGCTTTGCCCAGGCCATGGGCGGCGATCTGAGCGATGCGCCGCATTACGAGCGCGACGCGCATCTTGGCGGCAAGCACGCGACCGAATACCTGGTCTCGATCTCGCTGCCCCGCAAGCGGCTGCGCGCCGCCGCCTGAGCGCACGCCCCTTCCCTTGCAGATACCGCGCCCGGCACACGCTGCCGGGCCGTTGCCCACTCATCAACCGAAAGGCTGAAAGCCATGAAAACCGGTTCTTCGAAAGACATCTATGCACGCCGCGAAAGCGAAGCGCGCAGCTATTGCCGCTCGTTCCCCGTGTCCTTCACCGCGGCGCGGAACGCCACGCTGAGCGATGCCGAGGGGCGGCGCTATATTGACTTCCTCGCCGGCTGCTCGTCGCTCAATTACGGCCATAACGACCCCGACATGAAGGCGGCGCTGATCGAATACATCTCGCGCGACGGCCTGGCGCACGGACTCGACATGCACACCGATGCCAAGGCGGCATTCCTGGAAAGCTTCGAGAAGCTGATCCTGGCACCGCGCGACATGGATCACAAAGTCATGTTCACCGGCCCCACCGGCACCAACGCCGTCGAGGCGGCGATGAAGCTGGCGCGCAAGACCACCGGGCGCGACACGATCATCGCCTTCACCAATGGCTTTCACGGCATGACGCTGGGTGCGCTGGCAGCCACGGGCAATGCCGGCAAGCGCGCAGGGGCAGGCCGGGCGCTGACAGGCGTGGTTTCCATGCCCTATGAAGGCGCCGTCGAGGGTGTCGATTCGCTGGCACTGCTGAAGGCGATGCTCGAAAACCCCTCAAGCGGTATCGATGCGCCGGCTGCCTTCCTCATCGAATCGGTGCAGGGCGAAGGCGGGCTGAACGCGGCCAGTGGCGAATTCCTGCGCGGGTTGCAGGAGCTTGCCCGCACGCATGGCGCGCTTCTGATCGTCGATGACATCCAGGCCGGGATCGGCCGCACCGGGCCCTTCTTCAGCTTCGAGGGGATGGGCATCAAGCCTGACCTGATTCCGCTGGCGAAATCGCTTTCCGGCATGGGGCTGCCCTTCGCAGCGCTGCTCATCCGCCCCGATCTCGATGTCTGGAAGCCGGCCGAACATAACGGCACCTTCCGCGGCAATGGCCATGCCTTTGTCACCGCCCGCGCCGCGATCGAGAAGTTCTGGGCCGATGACGGCTTTCAGCGCCAGATCGAGGCCAAGGCGGCCTATCTGAGCGAACGCCTGACCGACATTGCAGCCGGCGTGCCCGGCGCGGTGCTCAAGGGCCGCGGCATGATGCAGGGCATTGATCTGGGCAGCGGTGAACTGGCGGCCTCGGTCTGCGCGGCGTGTTTCGACAACGGCTTGATCATCGAGACCTCGGGCGAGCATGACCAGGTGGTCAAGGTGCTGGCACCGTTGACCACCCCGCAGGAACAACTGGCCGAGGGGCTGGATATTCTGCATGCGGCGGTGCAATCCTGTCGCGCACAAACCCAGATGGCAGCGGAGTGAGCCCATGATTGTTCGCGACTTTCACCAGGAAAAGAAAACCGACCGGCGCGTGGCCGACAAGCAATGGGAATCGGTGCGCCTGCTTCTGGCCGATGACGGGATGGGATTTTCCTTTCACATCACCACCATCGCCGCCGGCAGCGAGCACACTTTCCATTACAAGAACCATTTCGAGAGCGTCTATTGCATCTCGGGCGAGGGCACGATCGAGGATCTGGCCACCGGCGAGGTTCATGAACTGAGCCCGGGCGTGATGTATGCGCTTGACCAGCACGACAAGCACACGCTGCGCTGCCGCACCGAAATGGTGTTCGCCTGCTGCTTCAACCCGCCGATCACCGGCAAGGAAGTGCATCAGGCCGATGGTTCCTATTCGCTGGAAACCTCCTGAACACTGCAAACCAACCGAAAAGGGCGGGCAGGCGTGAAAAGCGACCTGCCCCGACACACACAATGTCCCATACCGTGGAAAAGATCGGCGGCACCTGCATGAGCAGGGCGCGCGAACTGGTGGACACGCTGTTCATCGGCAGGCGCGGCAAGGCCGAAATCTATAACCGGGTTTTCGTGGTCTCGGCATTCGCCGGAATCACCAACATGCTGCTTGAGCACAAGAAAACCGGCGAACCGGGCGTTTTCGCGCAATTCGCCAATGATGATTCCGGCGCCGGCTGGCTGGCCGGGCTTGACCGCACGGTGCAGGCGATGGGCGAGCTCAACGCGCAGATTCTCAGCGATTCGGGCGACCGCGAGCGCGCCGATGCCTTTGTGCGCGACCGTATCGAGGGCGCGCGCGCCTGCCTGCATGATCTGCACCGGCTTGGCTCTTACGGGCATTTTCGCATCGATCAGCAGTTGCAGACGGTGCGCGAGCTGCTTTCGGGGATGGGCGAGGCGCATTCGGCCTTCGTGCTGGCGCTCTTGCTGCAGCGCCACGGCGTGAATGCGCGTTTCGTCGATCTGTCGGGCTGGCGCGACGAGGCCAACCCGGCCCTGCAAGAGCGGCTGCAACAGGCGATGGCCGATATCGACCTGAGCGCCGAGTTGCCCATCGTCACCGGCTATGCCCATTGCACCGAGGGGCTGATGGGCGAATACGACCGGGGCTATTCCGAGGTGGTCTTTGCCCATCTCGCCGCGCTCACCGGTGCTGCCGAGGCCATCATCCACAAGGAATTTCACCTGTCCTCGGCCGACCCGAAAATCGTGGGGGTGGAAAACACCGTCAAGATCGGGCGCACCAGCTACGATGTCGCCGATCAGCTTTCGAATATGGGGATGGAGGCGATCCACCCCCATGCCGCGCGCGTGCTGCGTCAGGCCGATGTGCCGCTGCGCGTCAAGCACGCCTTCGAGCCCGAAGACCCCGGCACGCTGATCGGCCCCGAAGGCGGCGCGGCGGGCCGGGTCGAGATGGTCACCGGCTCGCCGGTGCATGCCTTTGTGGTGCACGAGCCTGACATGGTGGGCGTCAAGGGCTATGACGCGTGCATCCTGCAGGCGCTGACCCGCCACAAGCTGCGCATCGTGTCGAAGCAATCGAATGCCAACACGATCACGCACTTCCTTGATGGCTCGCTCAAGGCGATCCGGCGCGCCGAGCGCGAGGTGCTGGCCGCCTATCCTGGCGCCAGTATCGAGGTGCGCCCGCTGGCGATGATTTCGGTCATCGGCTCCGATCTCAGCGATCTGGCGGTACTCTCGCGCGGGCTGGTCGCGCTGGCCGAGGGTGGCGTGCGCCCGCATGCGGCGCAGCAGGGGCTGCGGCGTGTCGATGTGCAGTTCGTGGTTGAACGCAACACCATGAATGACGCCGTCATGCTGCTGCACCGCCAGCTGGTCGAGGGCTCTTGCGCACAAGAGCCGCAAGCAGCCCCCGAGAAGCTGAGCGCACAACCCCGCGCCCGGGCGGCCTGATACAGAAATCCGGCTGATCGCCTGGCGAGCGCCGGACTGACAGGACGGGCAGTATTGCCCATCCTGCGCCGGTTGGGGCGCTGGCAGGCGTGTCAGCCCCGCCTTGCCCGGCGCCGGCGGATCAACTCTGCCCGGCCCGGTTGCGCGGGCGGGCCTGCCCCGGCGAACAGATGCGCGGCAAGCCGGGCCGGGCTTGGATACCGGAAGATATCGACGATCGATACCGCAACGCCCAGCCGCTGCCCCAGCAGGCGCTGCAACTCCAGCGCCAGCTTCGAATTGCCGCCCGAATCGAAGAAACCGGCATCGCCGCCGACGGCGGGCAGGCCCAGCACTTCGGCAAAGACCGCGCGCACCTCGTCTGCCGATGCCGCGTCGCCACCGCAAGGCGCTGGCGCCACTGCCGCGCCCATGTTCCCGCCCATTATCTCGGCAGGCACGCCAAGCGCGGTGCACCCGGCCGGCACATCGCCAACCACCGCCGAACAGGCGCTTACCGTGGCATCTTCGCCCACCGCCAGATCGGGCAGCACCGCGGCATTGGTGCCGATATAGGCGCGCGCGCCCACCCGCACCCGCGCATTGACCACCGCCCCAGGCGCCAGCGTCGCGCCTGCACCCAGCGAAGCCCCGTGCCCGAGCACCGCGCGGGTAAAAACCACCGCATGATCGCCCAGGCTGGACAGCGCCGAGATCACGCATCCTTCATAAAGGGTTACCGCCCTGCCCAGCGTGGCACCGCGTAGATTGACGGTGGGGTGGATCAGGCTGGCCAGCGAAATGCCGAAACCCTCGATCTTCGCGCGCGCCCCGTCGCGGCCCCTTGCGGTGCGCGCCACCAGATTCACTGCCTCGTCGCCGGGCTCATGGCCGGCCAGCGCCGCGAAGGGCCCCACCACGCGCACGCCCAGAATCTCCTGCCCGTGCAGGGAAGGCTCGTCATCAAGCAGCACGATGCGCTGCCAGCGCCCGGCGGCCTCGTTCACCTCCAGCGCCAGGCGCACCCCCTCGGGGTTGCCCGCCGCGCACAGATAGAGCGTGCTCATCGCGAAGAACCCAGGCTGTCGCGATGCACCGCCTGCCCGGGGCGGAGCTTCAGCGAGGCGCCGGTCTTCCAGTCGGTGCAATTGTCGCAGCGCGCGGGCAACTCGCCAAAGCGGCGCTCAAGGTGCAGCTGGCGATAGCTTGCCAGCCTGCCCCACAGATCGACCAGGCTGTCATCCCAGGCATTGCCCGCGCTTTCCTCGCCCTCGGTGTCGCCGGGGCAGCGCGGCACCCTGCCATCCCAGAACATGTGCATCATGGTGATCGCCCAGGGGCAGGGAATGCGCTCTTCTTCGGCGATCTCGATGGCGGTTTCGAACTTCCCGCCCCAGCTCAGCTGCCGGCGCAGCTTGACCGTGGCGCCAAGCCCGAGCCAGTAATCGCGATAGCGCTCGAACTCGGTGATATTGTCATCCATCTCGATGAACTGCACCATGATCTCGGGCCCGCTTTCGCGCCGCGCGCGTTCTTCCAGCAGATAGCCGGCATTGGCATAGACGCGGTCACGATCGCCAAGAACGCGATATTTCTCATAGGTTTCCCTGGTGAAGCCGTCGATCCCGATGACGATATTGGAAAGGCAGGTATCAAGCAGGCCCCGCGCCACCTCGCGACTCAGCCGCATGCCGTTGGTGTTGAGATTGAGCGAGCGCAGCCCGACGCTTTCGCCGTATTTCAGCATCTCGATCAGCCGCTCTGGCATCAGGAGCGGCTCGCCGCAAAAGGAAAACCAGATATTGGTCGCCGGCGCGATGGCCGCAATTTCATCGGCGCATTTGCGCCAAAGCGGCATCGGCAGGTTTCCCTTTGGCCGCTGCATCCGGTCATGATGGCACATCGAGCAGTTGAGATCGCAATCGGCACAAAGTTCAACGGCGAATATCTTGGGGAAACTCGGGTTCTTCAGGCCAGAGGCGGTACGCTCCAGCTCGGCCTTGTGGTTGGCGTGTTTCATGCCTGTGTTCCCGGTCTGTCGGTTGCGTGAATGGCACCGATAGCGGGGATCGGTGCAAATTGAGCGAAACCGGAATAGATACGCATTCTGGCGATTCTTTGTTCTTGCCGCTGGAAAAATGGCGACTTTGACAGCATAATTGCCAGAAAGCCGGAAATAAAAATGTATCGGAGAGACAATTTAATCCAAACCTCAAAGCAATATTAAATTTCCGGCATCAGCAGGGAAAAAATCAAACATGTGGATAATTCATTTTTCAAATCTGCCTGTTTTGATTTCCGAATGGTTTTGACTGTCATCGGAAAGCAGGTGTTTCAGGAAAGCGAATGGTGATCGGGGGAATGGCGGCTTGAGGCGGGAAAGAATTCTTGTGACCGGGTCAGACGGTCTGATCGGCACGGCGCTTTACGCCGAGCTGCAGGCGCGCGGCCACGCCTTGCGCCGCTTCGACATCGCCGACAGGCAAGCCGGCCCTGGCGATATTCTGGCGCCGGCTGCGCTGGCAGCGGCGATGAAGGGCTGTTCGGGCGTCATTCATCTGGCGGCGGTCTCGCGCGTGGTCTGGGGCGAGCGCGACCCGAGAAAATGTCTGGAAACCAATGTCACCGGCACGCGCAACGTCATCGAGGGCGTGCAAGCGCGCGCACCGCAACCCTGGCTGATCTTCGCCAGCAGCCGCGAGGTGTACGGCCAGAGCGCCATGCTGCCGGTGAGCGAGCGCAGCCCGCTGCGCCCGATGAACCATTATGCGCGCTCGAAAGTTGCGGGCGAGCGCGACGTGATGAAAGCAAGCGATGACGGCATCCGCGCCGCGATCCTGCGCCTTTCCACGGTTTACGGATCGACCGGCGATCATGCAGACCGGCTGGTTCCGGCCTTTTGCCGCGCGGCGGTCGGCGGCCTGCCGCTTCGGGTCGAGGGGGCGCGGAACAGCGTCGATATCACCCATGTCGCCGATGTCGCGGCCGTAATCGCCAATGTCGCCGAGGCGCTGGCGGCGGGTCAGAGCTTCAGGCCGATGCATCTGACCACGGGGCGGGCAACATCCCTTGCCGGGCTGGCGCGGCTGGTGGTGCGGCTGGCACGAAGCGAAAGCAGGATCGTCACGGCGCTGCCGCGCGATTACGATGTCTCGAACTTCAACGGCGACCCGGGATTGGCACAGGCGCAAATCGGCTGGCGCCCGCGCGTTTCGCTCGAAGCCGGATTGGCGGAACTGATCGCCCGGTTCCGGCAAGAATGCGGGCAATCCGCCAAGCGCCTCACGGGATAGCGGGCGGCGCTTGGCGGGCCCTGGCGGTTGCGGCAGGCCACATCGGCTGCAGCACGGGCGCGGTGGCATTGCGCCCCTGCGCTCGCGTCAGCCCATTCCCACCCAGCCTCCCCGACAGGCGCGGGCGTCTGGTGGGGCAGCGCCGGATCAACCGGTATCGGCGTTCGCGGAAAGCGGATCATCCTGCGCCATCGCGGGCGCCGGCATCGGTGCCGGCGGCAGCGCCGGGCCGGCAAGCATTGGCCCCATATGCGCCCCTTCCGGCATCGCGGTCAGCCGCAGCGCGCGCATGCCCCGATACTGGCCAAGCCGCGCCAGCGCCAGCAGGCGGCAATCGCCCGATTCCAGGCGCACCTCCTCGAGCTGCCCGATCGGCAGGGTCAGGCACCTGTCCGGCACCAGCTGCAGCGCCTCTTCAAGCGGCAGGCTGACCCGGCCCAGAACGGCGCGAAGCTCGGTCGGCACCGCCATGACCATGGCTTCGACCCGCCGTTGCCATTCTTGCTGTTGCGCCGGCGGCGCACCGCCGCCGACACCGGCGCCTGTGTCATTGCCCGCCACGTCCGCGGCGGCGGCCGGCACGGGCAGCCCCAGCAGCAGCCGCCCGCTGCGCTGCTCGCGGCCAAGGCTGATCGTGATATCCAGCTGCTCCAGCGTGAACGCCCCCTCTTCCAGCAGCACCGACAGCAGCCTTGCATCGGCAACGAAGCGCCCGCGCTGCCAGGGTGCCAGGGCGCTGGGGCCGGCGGCGCCGCTTCCCTGCCTTTCGAACTCCTGCTGGCGCAGCAGGAGCAGCCCGTCGACGAAATCGCACAGCAGCGCGTCATCGGTGGGCGTGGCGCGCCGCGGCGGGCGCGCGCTGGCCGAAAGCCGGCCGGTAGTGAGGATCTCGACCAGCGCCATGAAGGCCCCGCGATCGAGCGCCAGCAGGCCCGCTGCCGCCTCGTCCGGCGCATCGTCTTCCCCGGCGGCGCCGGCGGGCGCCAGCAGGGTGAGAAACCCCTCGGGCTCGACCAGTTCCAGCAGCTCGGCCTGCCCGACTTCGCGCGCGGCACTAAGCCTGGCGCTGGCGTGCAGCCCGCCGCCAATGGCCGCGCAGGCACGCGCCAGCGCGCGCTCGAAAGGGTGGGCGCGCGGGTTGCTCGCCCCGGCTTCGCCCTCGCCCTCGGCGGGCGGTTGCACCCGTTTCCTGGCCAGCTTGCGCCGCAACACCGGCTGCGCCTGCGTCAACCTTTCCGATCGCTCCATGCCCCGCCACTCCGACTTCCGGGGCCAGACTCGCAGGGAAGGGTAAAGGAACCCTTGCCGGCGCTCCCGAAGCAGTCCTTGCCGGCCTGCCAAGCCCTATTCGGCAAGCCGGCTGACAACCACCGTCACCTCGGGCTTCTTGCCGATCTCGTCGAGGCAGCATTGCCGCACCCGCCGCTTGAGGGTCTCGATCAGCTTGTCATCGTCATCGAGCGTCTTGCGGTTTATCCGCTCCAGCTCGGTGGCAAGCTCGTCTTCTATGGCCTCGTTCAGCGGCTTGTGAGAGCGCCCCTCGCGCGGCAGGCCCTGGCAATCGGCCCAGGGATCGCCCAGCGGCGCGCCGTCCTCGTCGATGATCAGCGTCACCAGCACCAGCCCGTTGAGCGCCATGCGGATACGATCGCGCACGATGCCGTCCTGGCTGCCATAAATGGCGCTGCCATCAAGATAGAGCCGCCCGGTTTCCACCTTTTCGGCCACCCCCGGCACATCGCCGGTCAGATCGAGCATGGTGCCGTTGGGCGCGATGGCGGTGGCGATGCCGCGCGCGGTGACCAGGCGCGCATGCTCGCGCAGATGGCGGTGCTCGCCATGCATGGGAATCACCATTTTCGGGCGCAACAGCTCGTGCATGCGCTCCAGATCGGGGCGGTTGGCATGGCCCGAGACGTGATACGCGCCCGAGCTGTTATCGACCACATCGACGCCCTTCTCGGCCAGCTGGTTGACCACGCGCAGGATACCGCGCTCATTGCCCGGAATCATCATCGAGGAGAACAGGAACAGATCGCCCTCCTTCAGCGACAGGCCCATATAGTTGCCCCGCGCCAGCTGCGCCGAGGCCGCGCGGCGCTCGCCCTGGCTGCCGGTCACCAGAAGCATCACCTTCTCGCGCGGCAGGTCAGCGGCTTCCTCGGGGGTGATGGTGGCGGGAAAATCGTGCAAGAGCCCGGCCTCGGTGGCGGTGCGCACCATATTGTGCATCGCCCGGCCCAGCAGGCAGACCGAACGCCCCGCCGTGCGCCCGGCCTGCGCCAGCGTGCGCAACCGCGCCACATTCGAGGCAAAGGTGGTGGCCACCACCATGCCGGGTGCTGCGCGCACCAGATCGGTGATCGCCATGGGCAGCGACGATTCCGAACGCCCCGGATGCAGCGAGAAGATATTGGTCGAATCGCAGACCATGGCCTTGATGCCCTGCTTGCCCAGCCGCTCGTAAAGCGCCTCGTCAAAGGGCTCGCCCACCCCCGGCGCCAGGTCGAGCTTGAAATCGCCCGTGTGCAGGATCCGCCCCGCCGGGGTTTCGATCAGCATCGCCGAAGCCTCGGGCAGCGAATGCGAAACGGGAAGGAACTGCACGGCAAAGGGCCCGGCCTCGACCGTCTCGGGGGCGGGCGCCACGGTCTGCACCTGATCGGCGGGTTGGCCGGCCTCGGTCATCTTGCGCTGCGCGATGCGGGCGGTGAAATTGCGCGCGAATACCGGCGCGCGCAGCCGCGACCACAGATGCGCAACCCCGGTGAGATGATCTTCATGCGCATGGGTGATGAAGATCGCCTCCAGCCGGTCGCGGCGCGCTTCCAGCCAGGCGATGTCGGGCATGATCAGATCAACCCCCGGCGTGCCGTCCATGTCGGGGAAGGTGACGCCCAGATCGACCAGAATCAGCCGCTCGCGCCCCTTCGGCCCGTAGCCATAGACATAGGCATTCATGCCCACCTCGCCGGCGCCGCCCAGAGGCAGATAGATCAACCTGTCGCCGCTCATGCCTGCTCCTTGCTGCTTGTCATGCTGTTATAGTCGTGAATCACGCGAAGGCCATGCATGGTCAGGTCTTCCTCGACCAGATCGAACAGCCCGTTGCCCTGGGCAAAGAGCGGAGCCAGACCGCCGGTGCCGATCACCTTCATGGGCCGGCCGTATTCGGCCTTGATGCGCGATGTGATACCCTCGATCAGCCCGGTATAGCCCCAGAACACGCCCGACTGGATGCATTGCACCGTGTTGATGCCGATCACCCGCTCGGGGCGCGAGATATCGACATGCGGCAGCGCCGCCGCGCCCTGATGCAGCGCCTCGAGGCTGAGATTGACGCCGGGCGCGATCACCCCGCCGACATAGGCGCCATCCTCGGCGACGACATCGAAATTGGTGGCGGTGCCGAAATCGACCACCACCACATCGCCGCCATGGCGCTCATGGGCGCCGGCGGCATTGGCCAGCCGGTCGGGGCCCGGGCGCACCCCGGGCTCGACGCGCGGCGGCACCGGCAGCAGGCATTCGGGCTTGCCCACCACCAGCGGGCGGCAGCCGAAATAGCGGTCGCACAGCACGCGCAGATTGAACACCACGCGCGGCACGGTCGAGGAAATCACCACTTCCGAGATGCGCATCTCGATGCCCTGAAGCTGCATCAGCGTGGACAGCCAGACATAATACTGATCGGCGGTGCGCTGATGTTCGGTCGAGGCACGCCAGGTGGCAAGGAAACGGGTGCCGTCCCAGACGGAAAAGACGGTGTTTGTGTTGCCGCAATCGATGCATAACAGCATGGGCACCTCCGGGTCGCTGACAGCGTCAGGGAAAGAAGATATCGGCCGCCGGCAGCACCAACCGCCCCTCTGGTCTGGCCAACACCAGCGCACCGCTTTCGTCTATCGTCTCGAAGACGCCGCAATACGCCTCGCGCGGGGTGCGCGCAACCACCTGCTCGCCCAGCCGCGCCACCCGCGCCAGAAAGGCGCGCCGCGCGGGCGCGAAGCCCTGCGCGGCAAATCGGCTTTCCCATTCGGCGTAATGCGCGGCCAGCGCGTCGAACAACGCCTCGGGGGCAATGTCGAAACCGGTGGCGGCGCGCAGGCTGATCGGGGGATGAGCCGCGCCCGGGTCGGCCGGTGGGGTGGTGCGAAGATTCACCCCCACCCCCAGCGCCAGAGCGCCCTCTTCCGCGCTCTCCAGCAGGATGCCCGAAAGCTTGCCCCCCTCGATGAGCACATCATTGGGCCATTTCAGCGCAAAGGCGCCCTCCAGCCCGGTCAGCGCCTCCAGCGCCTCGTCCAGCGCCAGCGCGGCCAGAAACGAGCGCAACGCCAGACGCGCCGGCGGCTCGCCCGTGCGCATGGCCAGCGTGGCGGCAAGATTGCCCGGCGGGTCGGACCAGGCGCGCCCGCGCCGGCCGCGCCCGGCCAGCTGCCGCCGCGCCATGATCCACAAGGGCCCGGCCAGATCGGGCATCCGGCGCAGCGCCTCGGCATTGGTGCTGTCGACCTCGTCCAGCACCAGCCGGCCATAGCCATCGGGCCAACGCGCCGTCATCCGCCCTGCCCCTTCATCTTGCAGAAAAAACGCCGGGGGGTGACTTGCGCCGCAGGTGCAAGAGGGGGGCAGCGCCCCCCGGCCCCTGCCCTCGCCGCCAGCCGGCGCGGCTCAGCGCACAAGCGCCTGCGCCGCGATCGCCGCCGCGCCATCGACGCCGAAAAGGTTGAGCACCCCCAGCACCATCGCCGCCGCCGCCCCCATTAACAGCACCCGCTCGACCACGCCCATGTCGTTGTCGAGCGCCTCGTCGCGCGCCTCGCCGAAATACATGTAATAGACGATGCGCAGATAGTAGAAGGCGCCGATCACCGAGGCCAGAACGCCTGCCACCGCCAGCCAGATCAGCCCCGCGCCCACCGCCGCGGCCAGCACCGAGAACTTGGCCCAGAACCCCACCAGCGGCGGCACCCCGGCAAGCGAGAACATCAGGATAAGCATCGCCAGCGCCGCCGCGGGCTGCGAGCGCGAAAGCATGTGCAGATCGCTGATCTGTACCACCGGACGGCCCTCGCGGCTCATCGACAGGATGAAGGCGAATACGCCGATGTTCATGGCGACATAGATTGCCATGTAAAGCAGCATCGCCTGCACCCCGGCGGCATTGCCCGCCGCCAGCCCGACGAGCGCGAAGCCCATATGCGAGATCGAGGAATAGGCCATCAGCCGCTTGATGTCGGTCTGCATCAGCGCGCCGATGGCGCCCACGAACATCGACGCCGCCGCCAGGAAGGCCAGTATCTGCGCCCAGTCGCCCGGTGCGCCGCCAAAGGCGTCATGCACCAGTCGCGCCAGCAATGCCATCGCAGCCACCTTGGGCGCGGTGGCGAAAAAGGCGGTCACCGGCGTGGGCGCGCCCTGATAGACATCGGGCGTCCACATGTGGAAGGGCACCGCCGAAACCTTGAAGGCCAGCCCCGCCAGCATGAAAGCCAGCCCCATGAGCAGGCCGAGGGAAAGCTGGCCATCCTGCATCGTCGAGGCGATGCCCTCGAAGCGCGTGGTGCCTGCAAAGCCATAGACCAGCGAGGCACCGTAAAGCAGCAGGCCCGAGGCCAGCGCGCCGAGGACGAAATATTTCAGCCCGGCTTCGGTCGATCGGGCGCTGTCGCGGCGGAAGGCGGCCATGACGTAAAGCGCCAGCGATTGCAGCTCCAGCCCCAGATAGAGGGTGATCAGGTCGCCCGAAGAGACCATCACCATCATCCCCACCGTGGCCAGCGCCACCAGGATCGGATACTCGAAGCGCAACAGGTTCTGGCGCAGCATGTAACCCTGCCCCATCAGCAGCACCGCCGCCGCCGACAACAGGATCAGGATGCGCGCGAAGCGCGAGAAATAGTCATCCACCATCAGCCCGCCAAAGACCGGGCGCGGATCGCCGGTGCCCACGCCCACGACAATGGCCAGCAGCACCATCAGCCCCGCCGTCAGCCACAGGATCATCGGCGCGACGCGGTCCTGGCCGAACCAGACCCCGCCCAGAAGGGCCGCCATGGCAAAGATCGCCAGCAGGATCTCGGGCAGCGCCAGGGTAAGATCGAGCGATGTCATCGCGAATCCGCCTTTCAGTTCCGGGCCAGGCCGCCGGCTGCCTCATGGGCGGCCAGCGCGGCATCATAATGGGAAACGAGCGCCGCCACCGAGGGGCCGATGAGATCGATCACCAGCGCCGGATAGACACCCAGCAGCACCACCATCACCACCAGCGGCGCAAACAGCGCCCGCTCGCGTCGGTCCATGTCGGCCAGCCCCTTCAGGCTGTCCTTGATCATCGGGCCGAACACCACCCTGCGGTAGAGCCACAGCGCATAGCCCGCCGAGAATACCACCCCCGTCGCCGCCACCAGCGCCACCCAGGTATTGACCTGGAACACCGCCATGAAGGTCAGGAATTCGCCCACGAAGCCCGATGTGCCGGGCAGGCCGACATTGGCCAGGGTGAACAACATGAAGACCAGCGCATAGACCGGCATCCGGTTCACCAGCCCTCCATAGGCCGAGATTTCGCGCGTGTGCATGCGGTCATAGATCACGCCGACGGCAAGAAAGAGCGCGCCCGAGATGAAGCCGTGGCTGATCATCTGGAAGATGGCACCATCAAGCCCCTGCTGGGTGGCGGCGAAGATGCCCATGGTGACGAAGCCCATATGCGCCACCGAGGAATAAGCCACGAGCTTTTTCATGTCCTCCTGCACCAGCGCCACCAGCGAGGCATAGACGATGGCGATGGCCGAAAGCCACAGCACGAAGGGCGCGAAGATATCCGATGCCACCGGGAACATGGGCAGCGAAAAGCGCAGGAATCCGTAGCCGCCCATCTTCAGCAGCACGGCGGCCAGGATTACCGAGCCAGCGGTGGGCGCCTGCACATGCGCATCGGGCAGCCAGGTATGCACCGGCCACATCGGCATCTTCACCGCAAACGAGGCAAAGAAGGCCAGCCATAGCAGCGTCTGCATGCCGCCCATGATCTGCCAGCCAAGCAGGTTCAGCGGCCCGGCGCTGAACTCATGGGTCAGAAGTGTGGGAATGTCGGTGGTGCCGGCATCCATGAACATGGCGATCATCGCCACCAGCATCAGCACCGAGCCGAAGAAAGTGTAGAGGAAGAACTTGAAGGTGGCGTAGATGCGCTCCTTCCCGCCCCAGATGCCGATGATCAGGAACATCGGGATCAGCCCGGCCTCGAAGAACAGGTAGAACAGCACCAGATCCAGCGCCACGAAGACGCCGATCATCAGCGTTTCCAGGAGCAGGAAGGCGATCATGTATTCCTTCACCCGGTGGGTGACGTTCCAGCACGCGCCGATGGTGATGGGCATCAGGAAGGTGGTCAGCATCACAAACAGGATCGAGATGCCGTCAACGCCCAGCTTGTAGTTCAGGCCCAGGATCCATTCGCGCTCTTCGACGAACTGAAAGCCGGTATCGTGCGCATCGAAACCGAAAAGCAGGATCAGCGAGATCAGGAAGGTGGCCGAGGTCGCCACCAGCGCCAGCCATTTGGCGTTGCGCTGCGCCGCCTCGTCGTCGCCGCGCAGGAACACCGCCAGGATCAGCGCGGCCACGGCGGGGGTGAAGGTAATGATGGACAGAAGGTTCAGCATCAGCGCGCCCCCCCGGTCAGCGTGACCCAGGTAACCAGCAGCGCAATGCCGATCACCATGGCGAAGGCGTAGTGGAACACATAGCCCGACTGCACGCGCCCATAGAGGCGGTTGAGCATCGGCATCACGCCCATGGCCAACCCGTTGAGGAAGCCGTCGATGACGCGCCCGTCACCCATCTTCCACAGGAAGCGGCCGATGGCGATGGCCGGGCGGGTGAACACCGCGTCGTAGATCTCATCGAAATACCACTTGTTCAGCAGGAAGTTGTAGAGGATGGGCTGGTTGGCGGCCAGCTTGCCGGGCAGGTCGGGCCGGCGGATATAGAAATGCCAGGCCAGCAGCAGCCCGCCCAGCATGGCGATAAAGGGCGCGGCCTTCACCCAGTTCGGCACATAATGCGCCTCGGTGATCAGGTTGTTGCCCTCGGCCATGTGGATCGAGGCGCCGAACCATTCGGCCACCCGCTCGGTCGAGCCGAAGAAGGGGCCATACCAGATCATGCCGGCAAAGACCGAGCCCACCGCCAGCACCGCCAGCGGGATCAGCATTGTGGGCGGGGATTCATGCGCATGCGCATGGGTGTGGCTGTCGCCGCGCGGCGTGCCCCAGAAGGTCAGGAACATCAGCCGCCAGGAATAGAAGCTGGTCATCGCCGCGCCCGCCACCAGGATGACGAAGGCATAGGTGGCGCCGGCGGCATAGGTGCTTTCGATGATCGCATCCTTTGATACGAAACCGGCGAAACCGATCATGGTCAGCGGGATGCCCACGCCGGTTATGGCCAGCGTGCCGATCAGCATCGCCCAAAAGGTATAGGGGAATTTATGGCGCAGCCCGCCATAATTGCGCATGTCCTGCTCGTGATGCATGCCGTGGATCACCGAGCCGGCGCCCAGAAACAGCATCGCCTTGAAGAAGGCATGCGTGAGCAGGTGGAACATGGCCACCGAATACACCCCCACCCCTGCGGCGACGAACATGAAGCCCAACTGCGAACAGGTGGAATAGGCGATCACGCGCTTGATATCGTTCTGCACCAGCCCCACCGAGGCAGCGAAAAGCGCGGTGAAGGCACCGATGAGCACGATGAAGGCGGTGGCGGCCTCGGCATATTCCATCAGCGGCGAGAAGCGCGCCACCAGGAACACGCCCGCCGTGACCATGGTCGCGGCATGGATCAGCGCTGAAACCGGCGTGGGGCCTTCCATGGCGTCAGGCAACCAGGTGTGCAGGAAAAGCTGCGCCGATTTGCCCATCGCGCCGATGAACAGGAAGAAGCAGATCATCTCGATGGCGTTGAGCTGCATCCACAGGAAGGGCACAGTGGTTTCGGCCAACTGCGGCGCGGCGGCGAAGATGTCGTCGAAGCGGATGGAATCGGTCAGGAAATAGATCGCCATGATGGCGATGATGAAGCCGAAATCGCCCACCCGGTTGACGATGAAGGCCTTGATCGCGGCGGCATTGGCGCTGGCCTTGCGGTAATAGAAGCCGATCAGCAGATACGAGGCAACGCCGACGCCCTCCCAGCCGAAGAAGATCTGCACCAGATTGTCGGCGGTGACCAGCATCAGCATGGCAAAGGTGAAGAAGGACAGATAGGCGAAGAAGCGCGCCTTGTAATGTTCGCCCTCCTTCCAGTTCTCGTCATGCGCCATGTAGCCGAAGCTGTAGAGATGCACGAGCGCCGAGACGGTGGTGACCACGATCAGCATCACCGTGGTCAGCCGATCAAGCCGGAATGCCCAGTCGCCCACCAGCGAGCCGCTGTCGATGAAACGCAGTATCTGGATAGTCTGCGGCGTGCCGTCATAGGTCAGGAACATGATCCATGACAGCAGCGCCGAGAGAAACAGCAGCGCCGTGGCGATGACCATGGCGGCTTTCTCGCCAAAGAGCCGCCAGCCGAACCCGGCCAGAAGGGCGCCCAGAAGCGGGGCGAAAAGAAGCGTGCTCGCCATTGCCTCAGCCTTTCATCACGTTGACGGCTTCAACATCGATCGTGCCGCGGTTGCGGAAGAAGCAGACCAGGATCGCCAGCCCGATGGCGGCCTCGGCGGCAGCGACGGTGAGGATGAAGAAGGTGAAGACCTGCCCCACCAGATCGCCCAGATGGGCGGAAAAGGCCACCAGGTTGATGTTGACGGACAAGAGGATCAGCTCAATCGACATCAGGATGACGATGACATTCTTCCGGTTCAGGAAGATGCCGAAGATGCCGATGACGAACAGCGCCGCCGCCACGGTCAGGTAATGTTCCAGTCCCACCATCCAGGTTCCCTCCGGGCGCTTTGGCCCGTTTTCGTTCTCGTTCCTCAGGATGGGCAGTATTGCCCATCCTACGGGCGTCGATGCCCGCTCATGCGTCTGCCGTAGGGTGGGCAATCCTGCCCACCCTACGGAGCATTACAGCCCCTGCCCCGGTTTCACGTCCTTCAGCTCCATCGCCTTGGCCGGGTCGCGATACATCTGTTTCAGCACGTCCTGGCGCTTGACATTGGTGCGGTGGCGCAGGGTCAGCACGATGGCGCCGATCATCGCCACCAGCAGGATCAGCCCGGCCAGCTGGAAGGCCAGGAAATACTGGTCATACAGGATCAGCCCCAGCGCGCGGGTGTTCTCGACCTCGGCCATGTCGGGCGTCACCGCCGCGCGCAGCCCCAGCGCGCCCTCGGCCTGCTCCCAGTTGCCGAACAAGAGGCCCAGCTGCATCAGGATTACCAGCCCGATCAGCGAGGCGAGGGGAAAGTAGCGCGCCATTTCGGCCTTGAGCGCGGCGAAATCGATGTCGAGCATCATCACCACGAACAGGAAGAGCACCGCCACCGCGCCAACATAGACGATGAGCAAGATCATCGCCAGAAACTCGGCGCCCAGAAGCACGAACAGCCCCGCCGCCGAGACGAAGGCGAGGATAAGCCACAGCACCGAATGCACAGGGTTGCGCGCGATCACCACCATGAGCCCGGCCAGCACGATCATCAGCGAGAAGAAATAGAAGGCAAGATCGGCAACGCTCATGCGTCATTCTCCTTCATTTCGGCAAAGACCGACTGGGCGATTTCCAGCGCCTTCTGCATCGCCGGCAGGCCCCCGAACATGCTCATCTGCCAAATCACCTCGGCGATCTCGCGCTCGCTGGCGCCGGCCTCGCGGGCATGGCGCACGGTCAGGCGGATCTGCGGCTCGGCCTGCGCGCCCAGCGCCGTCAACGCGGCCAGCGTGACCAGAAGCCGCGTGCGGGCATCCAGCCCCTCGCGGTTGAAGGTCTTGCCGAACCACAACTCCAGCATCTCGGCCGGCATGGTGGGAAACACCGTGTCGAACCCCCTGATCTGGTTCTTCTCCAGCGACGGGTTGAAGGCGCGCAGCATCTGCTGGCTGCTCTCCATCATCTGCTGCATCATGCGGGTGAAGGGGTCGTTCATGGCGATGCCTTACCTGTAGGGCGCGTCGATTTCGATGTTGCGGGCGATCTCGGCTTCCCAGCGATCGCCATTGGCCAGCAGGCGCTCCTTGTCGTAGAACAGCTCTTCGCGCGTTTCTGTGGCGAATTCGAAATTCGGGCCCTCGACAATGGCATCGACCGGGCAGGCCTCCTGGCAGAAGCCGCAATAGATGCATTTGGTCATGTCGATGTCGTAGCGCGTGGTGCGGCGCGAGCCGTCCTCGCGCGGCTCGGCGTCGATGGTGATCGCCTGCGCCGGGCAGATCGCCTCGCACAGCTTGCAGGCGATGCAGCGTTCCTCGCCATTCGAATAGCGGCGCAGCGCGTGCTCGCCGCGAAAGCGCGGGCTCAGCGGGCCCTTCTCATGCGGGTAGTTGAGCGTGGCCTTGGCGCGGAAGAAATACTTGAAGCCCAGCCCGAAGCCCCGGATGAAATCCGTCAGCAGGAAGTAGCCGACAGCGCGGCGCACGTCGATTTCCATGTCAGCCCCCGATCGCCCAGCGGGCATAGGCGCCGCCGAACAGTTCGAATTTCGCGAAGAAGGCGACCAGCACCACCCAGCCCAGGCTGAGCGGCAGGAACACCTTCCAGCCGATGCGCATCAGCTGGTCGTAGCGGTAGCGCGGCACGATCGCCTTCACCATTGCGAAGAGGAAGAAGAAGAAGGCCATCTTGGCGATCATCCAGTGCGGCCCGTCGGGCAGGAAGGGCACCGGCGAAAGCCAGCCGCCGAAGAACAAGAGCGAGATCAGCGCGCACATCAGGAAGATGGCGATATATTCCCCGGCCATGAACAGCAGATAGGGGGTGGATGAATATTCCACCATGAACCCCGCCACCAGCTCCGATTCGGCCTCGGGCAGGTCGAAGGGCGGGCGGTTGGTCTCGGCCAGGCAGGAGATGAAGAACAGCACCACCATGGGCAGATGCGGCAGCCAGTACCAGCCCAGCATGCCCCAGCCGGTATCCTGCGCCGCGACGATGACGGAAAGGTTCATGCTGCCGGTGGTGATGATGACGCCGATGATGATGAGCCCCAGCGACACCTCGTAGGAGATCATCTGCGCGGCCGATCTGAGCGAGCCCAGAAAGGCGTATTTCGAGTTCGACGCCCAGCCGCCCATGATCACGCCATAGACTTCCAGCGAAGCGATGGCGAAGACGAACAGGATGGCGACATTGATATCGGCCAGCACCCAGCCTTCGTTGAAGGGGATCACCGCCCAGGCCAGCACCGCCAGGATGAAGCTCAGAAGCGGCGCCAGAAAATAGACCGGCCGGTCAACGCCCGCCGGGATCACCACTTCCTTGACCACGAATTTCAGCGCATCGGCCACTGATTGCAAAAGCCCCCAGGGGCCCACCACATTCGGCCCGCGCCGCATCTGCACCGCCGCCCAGACCTTGCGGTCGCCATAGACGAGGAACAGCAGGCTGATCATCACGAAGGCGATGACCAGCAGAGACTGTGCCACGATCAGCACGAAGATCCCCAGCCCGGTATCAAGAAATTCTGCCATCTTGCCTCTCGTCCTCAGACCGTCGGTATGCCCTGTTCAATGCAATCGGCGACGGTCACCTCGGCGTCGATCGTCCGTATGCCGCGCGGCAGGGCGGGCGAGACGGTATAAACCGCATCCGCCTGCCAGATGCCACCCCGTTCATCGACATTCGTGCGTACATGCCGCGCAAAGCCGAAACCGCGGATGAGCGCGTATTGCGCCGCCGCGCAGCGCGCATAGGCGATCACGTCGTCACGGTCGCGCGCGCCTTCCATGCGGGCGGTCAGATTGACCATGTCTTCTTCGAGCAGCCGCGTTTCGACCCCGCGATAGACCGCATCCTCGGGCGCGCCCGACACCGCGCGCTCGCCGTTCGGCGCCGATGCCGGCGCGCAGCCGGCCAGCGCCAGCCCCGAAAGGGCTGTCAGCGCGGCAAGAAGGGGGCGGTGTGGTTGCATCATGGCCTCATTCCGCCGCCATCGCCGCGCCGCCGCGCGCGGCAGCCCGCGCCGACAGCTCGGCCATCAGCTGCGAGGCGCGCGCGATCGGGTTGGTGAGGTAGAAATCACCGATGGCGGGGGCGAAATCGCCCTTGCCCGGCTTGCCCGCCGGCAGGGGCTGCCATTCGTTTTCGGGCACCGTGTCGATTTCTTCCAGATGCGGCACCGCCTTGACCAGCTCGCGGCGCAGGGCGATCTGGCTGTCAAAGGGCAGCACCGCGCCCAGCGTGCCCGAAAGCGCGCGCAGGATGGCCCAGTTTTCCTTGGCCTCGCCCGGCGGGAAGCCCGCGCGCAGCGCCAGTTGCGGCCGGCCCTCGGTATTGACGAAGATGCCGCCCTCTTCCGTCCAGGCCGCGCCGGGCAGGATGATGTCGGCGCGATGCGCGCCGCGGTCGCCATGGCTGCCCTGATAGATGACGAACGCGCCCTCGGGCATGTCCACCTCGTCGGCGCCCAGATTGTAGATCACTTCCGCCCCGTCGAGCGCGGCAGCCATGCCGCCCTCGCTGACGCAGCCCGCATCCATCGCGCCCACGCGCCCGGCGGCGGTATGCAGCACCAGCAAGCGTCCGCCCAGCTTTTCGGTCAGCGCCATCGCCTGGCCCAGCACCGAATCGCCATCTTCGCCGGTCAGCGCCCCCTGGCCAACGATCACCAGCGCCTCTTCGCTGGGCTTGGCCTCTTTCACCGCCTTGAGAAGCGCGGCGCTGTCGGTGCCGAACTCCTTCACGTCATAGCTCAGATCTTCCGCCGCGCCGATGCGGTGCACCACGGCACCTTCCAGCCACGCCTTGCGGATGCGCGCATTCAGCACCGGCGCCTCACGGCGCGGATTGGTGCCGATCAGCCAGATGTTGCGCGCATAATCGATATCCTCGATCGCGGCGGTGCCGACATAGGCCGAACGGTTGCCCACGGGCAGCTTCGCGCCATCGACGCGGCATTCAACCTTGCCGCCCTGCCCCTCGACCAGCAGCTTGAGCGCAAAGGCGGCCTCGACCGGGGCCAGATCGCCCACCAGGCCGACAACCTGCTTGCCCTTCATCGCCTCGGCGGCGGCCTTGAGCGCCTCGTCCCAGCCCGCCGGCTTGAGCTTGCCATCCTTGCGGATATAGGGCCGGTCAAGCCGCTGGCGGCGCAGCCCGTCCCAGACAAAGCGCGTCTTGTCGGAAATCCATTCCTCGTTCACGCCGTCATGGTTGCGCGGCAGGATGCGCATCACCTGCCGGCCCTTGGTATCGACGCGGATATTCGAGCCCAGCGCATCCATCACGTCGATGGTTTCGGTCTTGGTCAGCTCCCACGGCCGGGCGGTGAAGGCATAGGGCTTGGACACCAGCGCGCCGACCGGGCACAGATCGATGATATTGCCTGACAATTCGCTTTCGATCAGCGCGCCGAGATAGGTGGTGATCTCGGCATCCTCGCCGCGCCCGGTCTGGCCCATGACGGTGACGCCGGCCACTTCCGAGGTGAAGCGCACGCAGCGGGTGCAGGAGATGCAGCGCGTCATGTGGGTTTCGATCAGCGGGCCGAGATCAAGATCTTCCACCGCGCGCTTGGGCTCGCGGTAGCGCGAGAAATCGACGCCATAGGCCATCGCCTGATCCTGCAGGTCGCATTCGCCGCCCTGATCGCAGATCGGGCAGTCAAGCGGGTGGTTGATGAGCAGGAACTCCATCACCCCCTCGCGCGCCTTGCGCACCATCGGCGAATTGGTGCGCACCACCGGCGGCTGGCCCTCGGGGCCCGGGCGCAGATCCTTGACCTGCATCGCGCAGGACGCCGCCGGCTTGGGCGGCCCGCCGACGACTTCGACAAGACACATGCGGCAATTTCCGGCGATCGACAGCCGCTCGTGATAGCAAAAGCGCGGAATCTCGATGCCTGCCTGCTCGCAGGCCTGTATCAGCGTCATGCGCGGATCGACCTCGACCTCGGTATCGTCGATGATGATCTTGCGAAGCTCAGCCATGAATCACCTTTCTGTCAGCCGCCGGCCCACCGGGCTGCGGGCGGCAATCTCGGCCCGGCCCAGCGCGCAGACGCTGGCCGGATCATCGGGGCGGGCGCCGGTGCTCTCGATATAACGGTACACCTCGGCCTCGAGCCGCGCCTGTTCGGCCTCATCCTCGACAAAGGCCTCGATCTGCGCCCGCGACGCGCCCATCCGGCGCGCGTGGTTGTAGAGCGGCAGGAAATAGGCGCGCCGCGCAAATCGCGAAGGCCCTTCGATATGGTCGCACTCGCGCACGATATGGGCGATGATCGCGGCGTTGAGCAAACCGCCCCACACCCGCTCGTCGCTGCGCAACAGCGCGTTGGCCTCTTGCTGGCTCATGGCCAGCGCCGGGGCGGCTGGCGCAAGCGCCAGCGCCATGAACATGGCCAGCGCCGCAGCCGCCCGCGTGATGGTGCTTGCCGCTACCATCCCCGGCACGCCGTCGGAAAGTAAAGCCCGCCACGGTTGAGGAAGCTGCCGCGCGCGTTCGGATCGAAATAGAGCGCCCCGTCACGCCTGCACAGGGCACGGGCGGCACCGATGGCCGCGTCGCGGTCGCTTTCGGTGATCATCTCGCCGTCGCGGGTGTAGATCGTGATCAAGCGGGTGCCGCCCCACATATCCATCTCCACCTCGCCATCGCGACCGACGGATGCGCGCGGCTGGACATGCAGGTGATAGCCATAGGTGCTGCCCTCGTGATCGAAATGGCGCACGGCGCGAAGCCCGTGTTCATCGACCGGCTCGCAGGCGGCCAGAACCAGGCCAAGGCCCAGGGCGGTGCAGATTGCGGGTAGGAGCTTCAGGCGCATGTCATCCTCACTCTGCTGCTACGGCGCTGATGCGCCCGGCCTTTTGTGCGCGAATGCGATCCTCGATCTCGTCGCGGAAATTGCGGATCAGGCCCTGGATGGGCCAGGCCGCGGCGTCGCCCAGCGCGCAGATGGTGTGGCCCTCGACCTGCTTGGAGACCTCCCACAGCATGTCGATTTCCTCGATCTCGGCCTCGCCCTTCACCAGCCGGTCCATCACCCGCATCATCCAGCCGGTGCCCTCGCGGCACGGCGTGCACTGGCCGCAGCTTTCGTGCTTGTAGAATTTCGACAGCCGCCAGATGGCCTTGATGATGTCGGTGGATTTGTCCATCACGATCACCGCCGCGGTGCCCAGGCCAGAGCCCAGCTCGCCGCGCAGATAATCGAAATCCATCACCGCCTCGCGCATCTTCTCGCCACGCACGCAGGGCACCGAAGAGCCGCCGGGAATCACCGCCAGCAAATTGTCCCAGCCGCCGCGAATGCCGCCGCAATGCGTCTCGATCAGCTCTTCGAAGCTGATCGACATCGCCTCTTCCACCACGCAGGGGCGGTTGACATGGCCCGAGACGGCGAAAAGCTTGGTGCCGGAATTGTTTTGCCGCCCGAAACCGGCAAACCAGCCGGCCCCCCGGCGCAGGATGGTGGGCACCACGGCGATGGATTCAACATTGTTCACCGTGGTGGGGCAGCCATAAAGCCCCGCGCCCGCCGGGAAGGGCGGCTTCATGCGCGGCATGCCCTTCTTGCCCTCAAGGCTTTCCAGAAGCGCGGTTTCCTCGCCGCAGATATAGGCGCCGGCGCCGTGATGCAGGTAAAGGTCGAAATCAAAACCCGAGCCGCAGGCATTTGGGCCTATCAGCCCGGCGTCATAGGCCTCGTCGATGGCGGCCTGCAGCGCCTCGCGCTCGCGGATATATTCGCCGCGAATGTAGATGTAGCAGGCATGCGCGCCCATGGCGAAGCTCGCAATAAGGCAACCCTCGATCAGCGTATGCGGATCATGGCGCATGATCTCGCGGTCCTTGCAGGTGCCGGGCTCGGACTCGTCGGCATTGACCACCAGATAGGCGGGGCGGCCGTCGCTTTCCTTGGGCATGAACGACCATTTCAGCCCCGTGGGAAAGCCCGCGCCGCCGCGCCCGCGCAGGCCCGACTGCTTCATCTCGTCCACGATCCAGTCGCGCCCCTTTTCCAGAATGGCCCTGGTGCCATCCCAGTGCCCGCGCGCCATGGCGCCCTTGAGCGAGCGGTCCTGCATCCCGTAGAGATTGGTGAAGATGCGGTCCTGATCTTGCAGCATCGGCTGTATCCCCAGTCTGCCCCGCAGTTGCGGGCCTTCAGTTGTTGCGTCGCGCCCGCCACAGGCGGAAGGTCACGATCAGCGCCCAGGCGAAAGCCGCCAGCGCCGCGAAATCGATCAGGAAGGCAAAGCGCGTGGGCCAGCCATAAAAGCCGCCGGCCCAGCTTAGAAACATCCACAGCACCATGGTTGCCACCAGAACGATGGCGACAAGGCGAACCTGCCTTGCATGGGCGCGCTCCTGCTGCTCGTCCCGGGCCATGATCACGCCTGCCTACTCCTGCTCGCCGGCGCCGCCGGCGGCCAGCGCCCTTGCCTGGCCCACCCAATCGTCGCGGGCGATCCTGCCGCGGCCGTTGAGCGCCTCGTCGAAGCGCGCGATGTCGGCCTCGCTCCAGCCGGCGATCTGGTGGAAATGCTGCACGCCCATGGCGTTGAGCTTTTTCTCGATCACCGGGCCCACGCCGTTGATCCGCTTCAGATCATCGGGCGCGCGCGGTGTCATCTCGGGCTGCGGGGCGGCGGGGGCAGCGGGGGGTGCAGCGGCGGGTTCGACAGGCGACGCCGGGGCGGGTGTTTCCGCAGGTGGTTCGGGGGCGCGTGCCTCAGGGGCGCTGGCGGGCCCGGTCGGCTCGCCCGGCGCGTCTTCCTCGTTGGCCGCGGGCCTGGGCCCGTCCTGACTGGTCACCCCCGAAAGCGGCGTGGCCACCGGCGCTGCGGTAGCCGGCGGCACCGTGGCCGAAGGCGGCTTCGTCGCCGAGGGCATCCGCTCGCCCGCGCCGACCGGCGCGCCCGCATCGCCCGACTGCATCCGCGACATGATCACGAAGACAACAACCCCGATCACCAGCCCGAGGATGAACGCCAAGAGGTAATTGACCGAAAAGCCCAGCCAGAGAAGCAGGAACGCCACGATACCGGCCGCCGCCGCAACCACGCGCACCATCGCCCCCGGCGAATTGCCCTGATCTGTCCCAGCCATCGCTTTGATCCCTCTTCACAGGGGCAAGACGCCACCGGCGCCCCCCTTGTTGCGGTGTCAGCTTTCTGCCTTGTCGTCTGCCTGCCTCTTGCTTGATCCATTCGCGCTGTTTTCGGCCAGCGCACTCGCCTGTGCGACCCAGTCATCGCGTTCAATCCGGCCCTTGAAATTCAGCCGGTCATCGACCCAGGCCACCTCTTCAGGCCCCCAGGCGGCGATCTGCCTGTAATGCCAGATGCCCAGTTCGTTGAGCTTCTGTTCCAGCTTGGGGCCTACGCCCTTGAGCTTCTTCAGATCATCCGCCGCGCCCTCGGGTTTTTCCATCAGCGAAGGCGCGCGCCCGGCAACAGCTTCGGCGGGCTCGTCGGGTGCCTTGTCATCGGGCTCGACCATCGGCGGGGCGGCCACCTTGGCCTTCGGCTTGGCCTTGGTGCGCGCGCGGGCCTCCTGCTCGCTCACGCCGGTGCCGTTGACCGGCTTGCCGGCAGCGGGGCGGGGGTCATGCGCGGCGCCCTGGCGCGCGCCCTTCGGCTCGGCCGGCTTGCCCTGCCAGGGGGTGACGAGCGGAACCTCGCTGCCATCGATGCGCTTGACGGTATCGCCCAGCGCCGTGGCCAGCGCCAGCGAGGCGTTGTGCTTTTCACTCGCCCTGGCGCCGGTCAGGCTGGTCAGCCCGCCCGCCGGTTCACTGGCAAAACGCCCCTCTTGCGGCCCCGGCGGCGGTACGCGGCCGGCGGCCAGTTCATCGAGTATCCAGCCCAGTTTTTCGGCACTCAGATCCTCGAAGTAATCCTTGCCGATCTGCGCCATCGGCGCATTGGCGCAGGCGCCCAGGCATTCGACCTCTTCCCAGCTGAACCTGCCATCGGCGGAAAGCTGATGCGGCTTGTCGGCGATCTTCTCGCGGCACACGGCGACCAGATCCTCGGCGCCGCAGATCATGCAGCTCGTCGTGCCGCAGATCTGGATATGGGCAACGGAACCAACGGGTTGCAGCTGGAACATGAAGTAGAAGGTGGCCACTTCCAGCGCCCGGATATGAGCCATGCCCAGCATGTCGGCGACATGCTCGATGGCGGGGCGGGAAAGCCAGCCCTCCTGCTCCTGCGCGCGCCACAAAAGCGGAATGATGGCGCTGGCCTGCCGGCCCGGCGGATATTTGGTGATCTGCGCCTCGGCCCATTTCAGGTTTGCGGGCGTGAAGGCGAAGCTCTCGGGCTGCTCGGGGTGAAGGCGGCGAAGCATTAGCGGTCAATCTCTCCAAACACGACATCCATGGTGCCGATGATGGCCGCGACATCGGCCAGCAGATGGCCGCTGGCGACATGATCCATCGATTGCAGATGCAGAAAACCCGGCGCGCGAATCTTGGCGCGGTAGGGCCGGTTGGTGCCATCGGCCACCAGATAGACGCCGAACTCGCCCTTGGGCGCCTCGACGGCGGCGTAAACCTCGCCCTCGGGCACGTGAAAGCCCTCGGTGTAAAGCTTGAAATGGTGGATCAGCGCTTCCATCGAGGTCTTCATCTCGCCGCGCTTGGGCGGGCCGATCTTGCCGCGCGCGATCACGTCGCCCTGCCCCTCGGGGGCGCGCAGCTTGGCGATGGCCTGATGGATGATCTTCAGGCTTTCGCGCATCTCGGCCATGCGGCACAGGTAGCGATCATAGCAATCGCCGTTCTTGCCCACGGGAATGCGGAAATCGAACTCGTCATAGCATTCATAGGGCTGCGCGCGGCGCAGATCCCAGGCCATGCCCGAGCCGCGCACCATGACGCCGGAATAGCCCCAATCCAGCGCCTCCTGCTCGGTGATGACGCCGATATCGGCGTTGCGCTGCTTGAAGATGCGGTTTTCGGTCAACAGCCCGTCAAGATCGTCGAGCACCTTGGGAAATTCCTCGCCCCAGGCCTCGATATCGTCCAGAAGCGCCGGCGGCAGATCCTGATGCACCCCGCCGGGGCGGAAATAGGCGGCATGCAGCCGCGCCCCGCAGGCGCGCTCGTAGAAGACCATCAGCTTCTCGCGCTCCTCGAACCCCCAGAGCGGCGGGGTCAGCGCGCCCACATCCATCGCCTGCGTGGTGACGTTGAGCAGATGGTTGAGGATGCGCCCGATCTCGGAATAGAGCACGCGGATGAGCGAACCCCGGCGCGGCACCTCGACGCCGGTGAGCTTTTCAATGGCCAGGCACCAGGCGTGCTCCTGATTCATCGGCGCGACGTAATCAAGCCGGTCGAAATAGGGCAGGTTCTGCAGATAGGTGCGGCTTTCCATCAGCTTCTCGGTGCCGCGATGCAACAGCCCGATATGCGGGTCGCAGCGCTCGACCACCTCGCCGTCAAGCTCCAGCACCAGCCGCAAGACGCCATGCGCGGCAGGGTGTTGCGGGCCGAAATTGATGTTGAAGTTGCGGATTTTCTGCTCGCCCGTCTGGGCGTCATCGAAACCCTTGGCGCCGTCCTTCATTTCGCGGCCTCCTTTGGCGCTCTAAGGCGACGAATAACAATCGAAAGCAAAGCACCTACTATTGCCGCCGAAAAAAACGGAACAATGGCCTCTGCTACCGATGGTGGGGGGCTACCAATATCCGACATCATTCTACTGACCGCCAAGAAGTTAAAACTTGAATAGACTAGCCCAGAAATTGCGCCGGAAAAAATGCTTGGTATGGGTAGCAATGCTGCCGCAATAGCGGTCAGCCAAAGTTCCCAAGCGAGCAGATGCGCGGCTGTCGTGCCAATTACATAACCAAGCAGCATCATTTCTTAGTTTCCCGCTTCTCGTCACCGGGCAGGATGTATTCGGCCCCCTCCCAGGGCGACATGAAATCGAACTGGCGGTATTCCTGCACCAGCTTCACCGGCTCATAGACCACGCGCTTGAGCGCCTCGTCATAGCGCACTTCGGTGTAGCCGGTGGTGGGGAAATCCTTGCGCAGCGGATGGCCACGAAAGCCGTAATCGGTAAGGATGCGGCGCAGATCGGGATGGCCGGAAAAGAGGATGCCGAACATGTCGAACACCTCGCGCTCGAACCAGTTGGCGGAGGGGTGCACATCGGTGATCGAGGGCACCATCTCGTCCTCGCGCACCGCCGCCTTCAGCCTTATGCGGTGGTTTCGATACATCGACAGGAAGTGATAGACGACATCGAAGCGCAGCTTGCGCGCCGGCCAGTCCACGGCGGTGATATCGACCAGCGTGGAAAAGCGGCAGCTCTCGTCATCGCGCAGAAAGCGCACCAGCGCCGGCAGCGAGCCCGGCACCACTTCGAGGGTCAGCTCGCCATGAGCGATGCTCGCATCCTTCACCGCATCGGGCTGCTTGCGGCTGATCAGCGCGGCGAGTTCTTCGAGATAGTCAGACATGCTACCTGGCCCCTTCAGCGGATCAGCGTGCCGGTGCGGCGTATCTTGCGCTGCAACTGCAATATGCCATAGAGCAGCGCCTCGGCGGTCGGCGGGCAGCCGGGCACATAGATATCGACCGGCACGATGCGGTCGCAGCCGCGCACCACCGAATAGCTGTAATGGTAATAGCCCCCGCCATTGGCGCAGGAGCCCATCGAGATGACATAGCGCGGCTCGGGCATCTGGTCATAGACCTTGCGCAGCGCCGGCGCCATCTTGTTGGTCAGCGTGCCGGCCACGATCATCAGGTCCGACTGGCGAGGGCTGGCGCGCGGCGCGGTGCCGAAGCGTTCGAGATCGTAGCGCGGCATCGAGGTGTGCATCATCTCGACGGCGCAGCAGGCCAGGCCGAAGG
>JAFIEG010000041.1 GCA_020832665.1 Pararhodobacter sp.
TCCCTTCTGGGCTGGAAGGAATTCGAGATGGAGGTGGTGCGCGACAAGGCCGACAACGCCATCATCGTCTGCTCGATAGAGAACGTCGATCCGATGGGCGTGCATACCGGCGATTCGATCACCGTGGCGCCGGCGCTGACGCTGACCGACAAGGAATACCAGATGATGCGCAACGGCTCGATTGCCGTTCTGCGCGAGATCGGGGTCGAGACCGGCGGTTCCAACGTGCAATGGGCGATCAACCCTGAAGACGGGCGCATGGTGGTGATCGAGATGAACCCGCGTGTGTCGCGTTCCTCGGCGCTGGCATCCAAGGCCACGGGCTTTCCCATCGCCAAGATCGCCGCCAAGCTGGCGGTGGGCTACACGCTTGATGAGCTCGACAACGACATCACCAGGGTCACGCCCGCCAGCTTCGAGCCGTCTATCGATTATGTCGTCACCAAGATCCCGCGCTTTGCCTTCGAGAAATTCCCCGGCGCGAAAGCCGAATTGACGACGGCCATGAAATCGGTGGGCGAGGCCATGGCCATCGGCCGCACCTTCCACGAATCGGTGCAAAAGGCGCTGGCCAGCATGGAAACCGGGCTCACCGGGTTTGACGAGATCGCCATTCCCGGCGCACCCGACAAGGCCGCGATCATCAAGGCCATCAGCGGCCAGACCCCTGACCGGATGCGCCTGATCGCCCAGGCCATGCGCGAGGGGCTCGATGACGAGGAAATCCGCCGCGCCACGTCTTTCGATCCGTGGTTCCTGGCGCGCATCCGCGAGATTGTCGAGGCCGAGGCGGCGATTCGCGCCGGCGGCCTGCCCGCAGATGAAGTGGGCTTGCGGCGGCTGAAGATGATGGGCTTTACCGATGCCAGGCTCGCCACGCTGACCGGGCGGGAAGAGGCCGCGGTGCGCCGCGCGCGGCTTGGCGCCGGGGTGGTGGCGGCGTTCAAGCGCATCGATACCTGCGCCGCCGAGTTCGAGGCGCAGACGCCCTACATGTATTCCACCTATGAAGCCCCGGCGATGGGCGATGTCGAATGCGAGGCGCGGCCGTCTGATCGCAAGAAGGTGGTGATTCTGGGCGGTGGGCCCAACCGCATCGGGCAGGGGATCGAGTTCGATTATTGCTGCTGTCATGCCTGTTTTGCGCTCACCGATGCGGGCTACGAGACAATCATGATCAACTGCAACCCCGAGACGGTGAGCACCGATTACGACACCTCTGACCGGCTCTATTTCGAGCCGCTGACGCTTGAGCATGTGTTGGAAATCCTGCGCATCGAGCAGTCAAAAGGCACGCTGCACGGGGTGATCGTGCAGTTTGGCGGGCAGACTCCGTTGAAGCTGGCCAATGACCTTGAGGCCGAGGGCATTCCCATCCTGGGCACCACGCCCGATGCCATCGACCTGGCCGAAGACCGCGAACGCTTTCAGGGGCTGCTGGGCAAACTGGGGCTGAAACAACCTGTCAACGGCATCGCCTTTTCCGAGGAACAGGCCTTCGAGATCGCCACGCAGGTGGGCTTTCCGCTGGTTATCCGCCCTTCCTATGTGCTGGGCGGGCGCGCGATGGAGATCGTGCGCGACATGGATCACCTGAAACGCTACATCGCCACGGCGGTCCATGTCTCGGGGCGCAACCCGGTGCTGCTTGACAGCTATCTTTCCGGCGCCATCGAGGTTGATGTCGATGCGCTCAGCGATGGCGAGGCGGTGCATGTCGCCGGCATCATGGAGCATATCGAGGAAGCCGGCGTGCATTCAGGCGATAGCGCCTGCTGCCTGCCGCCGCATTCGCTGAGCGCCGAGGTGGTTGACCAGCTTGTCCGCCAGACCGGGGCGATGGCGCGCGGGCTCAATGTGGTGGGGCTGATGAATGTGCAGTTCGCGGTCAAGGACGGCGATATCTATGTGCTCGAGGTCAACCCCCGCGCCAGTCGCACCGTGCCCTTCGTCGCCAAGGCCACCGACAGCGCCATCGCCTCGATCGCGGCGCGGCTGATGGCGGGCGAGAAGCTGGCCGATTTCCCGCGCCGCGCCCCCTATCCGCAGGGCGTGGGCCCCGATACCGAACTGCCGCTGGCCGACCCGCTCACGCTGGCCGACCCGATCACGCCGTGGTTCTCGGTCAAGGAAGCGGTGCTGCCCTTCGCGCGCTTTCCCGGCGTCGATACATTGCTGGGCCCCGAGATGCGCTCGACCGGCGAGGTGATGGGCTGGGACCGCTCTTTCCCGCTGGCCTTTCTCAAGGCACAGCTTGGCGCGGGCACCATGCTGCCCGAAAGCGGGCGCGTCTTCGTGTCGATCCGCGATACCGACAAGACCCCGGCCATGGCCGAGGCGGCGCGCGATCTGCTGGAACTGGGCTTCGATATCACCGCCACCAGCGGCACCGCCGCCTGGCTCAAGGCGCAAGGCGTGGCGGCGCTGCCGGTGGCCAAGGTCTATGAGGGGCGGCCCAATATCGTGGATGCGCTGAAGAATGGCGAGATCGCGCTGGTGTTCAACACCACCGAAGGCGCGCAGGCCATCGCCGACAGCCGCGAGATCCGCACCAATGCGCTGCTCGACCGCATTCCCTATTTCACCACCGCCGCCGGCTCGCTCGCAGCGGTGGCAGCGATGAAGGCGCGCAACGAGGGCTTCGGCGTGCGCACGCTGCAGGGCTGAAAACGCGCGTGGGGCGTCCGCGCCCCCGCCCGGCCCGGCGGGCCCCTGATCAGTCGCGCGCGAAGGTCTCGTACAGAATCCCCGCCAGCGCACGCGCATCCTTCTTGTCAAACGCGTCGGGCTGGTCGCTGTCGATATCGAGCACGCCGATCACTGCGCCCTTGGCATCGAAAACCGGCAGCACCAGCTCCGAGCGCGTGCTCGCCGAACAGGCGATATGGTCGGGAAATTCCTCGACATCGCGTACCAGCTGCACCTGCCCGCTACGCGCCGCCGCGCCGCATACCCCGCGCGAGAACGGAATCACCAGACAGCCATGCCCGCCCTGATAGGGGCCGATCTTCAGCAAGCCGGGCTCGGTCACCCGGTAGAACCCCGTCCAGTCGAATCGCGTATCGCTGTGATGTATCTCGCAAGCCAGCGTCGCCATCAGTGCCACCGTGTCGCTCTCGCCCTCGCAAAGTGCACGAACACGCGCGGCCAGCGCCTTGTAATCCGGCATCGCACCCTCCCTCTCTGCACTCGCTGGTGCCACAGCCGCACCGCCTTGCCCAGCCCCTTCATCTTGCCCGAAATACTTCGGGGGGAGTCCGCGAAGCGGATGGGGGGCAGCGCCCCACGAAGGAAAGCGCGCCACGGCTGTGTCGTCGGGCATAGGGTATATCCTTGTTATTCAATCCGTTAAACAGGGGCGGGTTTCACCAAGGGGCCGTTTCATGTAACATGGCCACACCGTTTCCGGCCCTGCCCGGCATCCGCTGCGCACGCAAACCCACCCCATTCATGGAGAAAAAACCATGCGCACCCAGACGTCCCGACACAAGCTTGCGGCCACCGCTGCCGCGGCGGCGCTTGCCTTTGCGGCGCTGATCGCCCCGCGCGAGGCCGCGGCCCAGGACCAGTATGGCAACCCCGGCGTTGCGGCGCTGGAAGACTGTCTCGCGCTCAATCCGGCTCAGGTGCAGGCGGCGCAGGAAGGCGGCAGCTGGAAGCTGGTGCAGGGAAGCCGCTGGCTGTTCGATTTCGGCAGTGATGCCGATTCCGAGGAGCAGGCCAACATGGCCCATCGTGTCGTGCAACACTACGGCATCGACCAGAGCTGCTTTGTCGGCCGCCCGAACCCGCCGATGAACTATCTGCTGAGCGGGCGCAGCGCGCCGCAGGGCAGCATTCCCGGCGAGGATTGCATCGGCTTCAATGCCGGTTCGCTGGAGGTGCGCGCCGATGGCAGCCGCTGGCTGATGACCGATGGCAACAGCCGCATGGTGATGTTCGACGATGCCGCCGAGGCGCATCTTTCGCTGTTCCTGGTGCAGTATTACGGCTTCACCCATCAGTGTTTCGTCGGTCGGCCCAACCCGCCGCTCCGTTACTGGCGCCGCTGACATGGCTCGCGCTACCCTGCCCGGTCGGTGTGTTCGCTCACCGGGCGGGGTAGCGCCCCCCCTTACAGGAACAGCCGAAGCACGGCCGGTGCCAGCGCCGCGGTCAGGATGGCGTTCAACCCCATGCCGATGCCGGCAAAGGCACCGGCCTGCGGGTGCACCTGAAACGCCCGGGCGGTGCCGATGCCATGCGCGGCCACCCCCACCGCCAGCCCGCGCGCTCGCCAGTCGCGAATCCCCAGCGCGTTGAACAGTGGCGTCACCATGACCGCGCCGACGATGCCGGTCAGCAGCACCAGCACGGCGGCCAGCGTCGGCGAGCCGCCAAGGGATTCGGCGATGCCGATCGCCACCGGCGCCGTGGTGCTTTTCGGCGCCAGCGCCGCGAGAGTCTCGCCATCCACGCCCAGCGCCGAGGCAATCCACAAAGCCGAGATGACCGCCACGGCCGAGCCGGCCACGAGCCCCGCCAGCACCGGCAGCAAGGCGCGCCTGACCCGCTGGCCCTGCTGGTAGAGCGGCACCGCCAGCGACACGGTTGCCGGCCCGAGCAGGAAATGCACGAATTGCGCGCCCTCGAAATAGACTGCATAGGGCGTGCCCGTGCCCCACAGCGTGACCGCCAGCAAGAGCACAGCAATCAGCACCGGGTTGGTCCATGGCGAGCGGCCGGTGGCGGTGCTCAGCGCATCGGCCGCCACCCAGGCGACCAGCGTCAGCGTCAGCCAGATCAGGGGCCCGGCGGCAAGATAGCTCCATATTTCGGCGAAATCAGTCATCATCGCCGTACCATCCGCCGCCGGTCAGCCGCGCCACGGCCAGAAAGGCCAGCGCCCCGGCGAGGAGCGCCAGAAAGGTGGAAAGCACGATGGCGAGCATCAGCCAGCCCGCCTGCGCGCCCAGCCGGTCGAGATGGCCCACCACCCCCACGCCCGCCGGCACGAACAGAAGCGCAAGATGCCGCAAGATGCCCTCGCCCACCGGCACCACCAGCGCCGCCACCCGCTGTGACAGCGCCAGCAGCGCCAGCATCAGCCCCATGCCCAGCACCGGGCCGGGCACCGGCAGTCCGAGCATGCGCGCCAGAGTTTCGCCCAGCAACTGGCAGAGCAGGATAAGGGTCAGGGCCTGAATCATCGCACGCCTCGCGCCGGCTTTGCGCGATGCTGCGCCGCTTGCGCGCAAGCTGCAAGCCCGGCTCATGCCAGCGGGGCAGCAAAGAGTCGAAACGTCTTGCGCGCGCCTGTGCAATCCGGCTGCGCGTTCCAAGTGTTATGAAAGCGCGTCAGTCGCCGCGCGGCGGCGGGGCCGGTGACTTGAGCAGCACATCGAGCGCCGCGTCCAGCCCCTCGGCCGCAGGGCCCAGCCTTTCGCGCATCTCGGCCTGGAACTGCATCGCCACCGGCAGGATGCGCCGCATCAGCGCGCGTCCCTGAGGGGTGAGTTCCAACTGCAGAAGCCGGCGGTCGGTATTGTTTACCGCCTTGGTGATATAGCCCGCCTGTTCCAGCCGGCTGGCGGCGCGGCTGGCCTTGGATTTTTCCATGTCGGCGCGCGCCTCGATATCGCGCACCGAGACCGGCCCGGCATGGTGCAGATGCGCCAGAACCCTCCATTCGGGAATAGAAATGCCGAATTCCTCGCGGTAGCGTTCGGCAAAGGCACGGCTGATGCGCGCCGCCGCCGCAGCCAGGCGATAGGGAAGGAAGCCGGCGAGGTCGAATGATTCAAGGGGGTCGGTGACGTCGTCGTCGGGTGGCAGGACGGTTACTTGGGCAGGGGGTCTGGTCATTGGACAGGCTCCGGTGGCAGGCTCCGCCAGCATCCTTGCAACGGCAACGGACGAAACGAATCACATGTTAGGGCCGGAATCAATGCCGCTGTTACAAGCAAGACTGCCGATGGCGGGTTGACAATGTTGCACCTGCAATGAATCTTTACCCATGAGCCGAATTCACGCCGATTGACGGAGACCATCGCCATGACCGACCAGAGCCTGCCACGCGGCATGATCCGCGCCAGCAACACCGCCGGCACGCATGAGGGCTACATGCCCGGCTTCGGCAATGATTTCGAAACCGAGGCCCTGCCCGGCGCCCTGCCCCAGAGCCAGAACAGCCCGCAGAAATGCGAATACGGCCTGTACGCCGAGCAGCTTTCGGGCACCGCCTTCACCCAGCCCCGGCCCGAGCGCGCCTGGTGCTATCGCATCCGCCCCTCGGTGCGCCACACATCGCGTTTCAAGAAGATCGATCTGCCCTACTGGAAGACCGCGCCGCATATTCCCGAGGACGTGATCAGCCTCGGCCAGTATCGCTGGGACCCGGTGGCGCTGCCGGGCAAGGGCGAGGGTTATACCTGGCTGACCGGCATGCGCTCGATGACCACGGCGGGCGATGTGAACACGCAGGTGGGCATGGCCGCGCATGTCTATCTGGTTACCGATTCGATGGTCGATGAATATTTCTACTCGGCTGACAGCGAATTGCTGGTGGTGCCGCAGGAGGGCCGCCTGCGCTTTTGCACCGAGCTGGGCATCATCTATATCGAACCCAAGGAAATCGCCATCCTGCCGCGCGGGCTTCTGTACCGTGTCGAGGTGCTGGAAGGGCCCTGCCGCGGCTTTGTCTGCGAGAATTACGGCCAGAAATTCGAACTGCCCCATCGCGGCCCCATCGGCGCCAACTGCCTGGCCAATCCGCGTGATTTCAAATCGCCCGTCGCCGCCTTCGAGGACCGCGACGCGAAAAGCCGCGTGGTGATCAAATGGTGCGGCCAGTTCCACGAAACCTTCATCGGCCATTCGCCGCTCGATGTCGTGGCTTGGCATGGCAACTATGCGCCCTGCAAGTATGATCTGCGCACATACTCGCCCGTCGGCGCCATCCTCTTCGACCACCCCGACCCGTCGATCTTCACCGTGCTCACCGCGCCCTCAGGCCAGCCGGGCGTGGCGAATATCGATTTCGTGCTCTTCCGCGAGCGCTGGCTGGTGGCCGAGCACAGCTTCCGCCCGCCCTGGTATCACAAGAACATCATGTCCGAGCTGATGGGCAACATCTACGGCCAGTATGACGCCAAACCGCAGGGCTTCGTGCCCGGCGCCATGAGCCTGCACAACTGCATGCTGCCCCACGGGCCCGACCGCGACGCCTTCGAAGGCGCCTCGAATGCCGAGTTGCAGCCCCACAAGCTGGACAATACCATGTCCTTCATGTTCGAAACGCGCTTCCCGCAGCATCTGACCGAATACGCCGCCACCGAGGCGCCGCTGCAGGATGACTACATCGATTGCTGGACTTCGCTGGAAAAGAAGTTCGACGGCACACCGGGGGTGAAATGAAACTGTATACTTTCTGGCGTTCGACCGCCGCTTATCGGGTGCGCATCGCGCTCAATCTCAAGGGAATCGAGCGCGAGGAGGTGTTCGTCTCATTGCCCGGCGGTGCGCATCGCGCCCCCGACTACACCGCACTGAACCCGCAGCAATTGCTGCCGGCGCTGGAATTGCCCGGCGGGCAGGTGCTGTCGCAATCGCTGGCGATCATCGATTGGCTGGAGGCCGCACACCCGAAGCCCGCGCTGCTGCCCGCCGACCCGCTGGAACGCGCGCGCGTGCTGGAAGTGGCGCATGTGGTGGCGATGGATATTCACCCGGTCAACAATCTGCGCGTGGTGCAGCATCTGGCCAAGAATTTCGGCGCCGATGACGATGCCCGCCAGGCCTGGATGCAGCACTGGATGCGCCTTGGGTTCGATGCCATCGAACCGCGCCTTGCCGGCACCCGCTTTGCCTTTTCCGACACCGAACCGGGGCTTGCGGATATCTGCCTGGTGCCGCAATTGTACAATGCGCATCGCTGGGGGCTGGACATGAGCCCCTGGCCGAAGATCGCGGCGATCGGCGTGGCCTGCCTTGCCCTGCCCGCCTTTGCCGATGCCGCGCCCGAGGCCCAGCCCGACGCGGGCTGAAAAATGAAGGAACCGACATGCCGCTGATGAAATCCTGGGTCGAAAGCGCCAATGCGCCCGACAGCCCCTTTCCGCTCAACAATCTGCCTTATGGCGTGTTCTCGCGCCCTAATGAGGCGCCGCGCTGCGGGGTGGCGATCGGCGAGCACATCCTCGATATCACGGCGATGGAAAGGGCCGGGCTGATCCGGCTGGCCGATCATGCGGTGCTCGACAAGCCCGAATGGAACGCGGTCATGGCGCTGGGTCCCGATGCCTGGGCACGGCTGCGCACCCTTCTCTTCGGCTTCCTCGCCGAAGGCGCGGAACTGCGCGGCGAGGTCGAGCGCCATCTGGTGCCACTGGCGGGGGCGCAGATGCATCTGCCCTTCACCGTGGCCGAATTCACCGATTTCTACGCCGGCAAGAACCATGCCGAGAATGTCGGCACCATGTTCCGCGGCCCCGAACACGCGCTGCCGCCGAACTGGCTGCATATCCCCATCGGCTACAACGGGCGCGCCTCGTCGGTGGTTGTCTCGGGCACCGATATCCGCCGCCCCTGGGGCCAGCTCAAGGGCCCGCAGGACGAGGCACCGCGCTTTGCGCCCTCGCAGCGCTTCGATCTCGAGCTGGAGCTTGGCGCCATCGTCGGCCAGCCCTCGCCCTTCGGCCAGCCGGTAAGCGTGGCCGAGGCCGACGCCATGATCTTCGGCTATGTGCTGCTCAACGACTGGTCGGCGCGCGATATCCAGGCCTGGGAATACCAGCCACTGGGGCCCTTCCAGTCCAAGGCCACCGCCACCTCGATCAGCCCCTGGATCGTGAGTCGCGAGGCGCTGGAGCCCTTCCGCTGCGCCGGGCCCGAGCGGGTGCATCCGCTGCTGGATTACCTGCAAGAGCCCGGGCCCATGCTCTACAATATCGACATGGAGGTCGAACTCACCCCAAGGGGTGGCCAGCCTACAGTGATCGCGCGCACCAATTACCGCGAGATGTATTATTCCTCGGCGCAGCAACTGGCGCATCACACCACCGCCGGCAGCGGCATGCGGGTGGGCGATCTTCTGGGCTCGGGCACCATCTCGGGGCCGGTCAAGGAAAGCCGCGGATGCCTGCTGGAGCTGACCTGGGCGGGCAAGGAGCCGGTCGCGATTGCGGGTGGCCAGACCCGCAGCTTCATCGAGGATAACGACCGCATCACCCTGCGCGGCGCCTGCAAGGGTGACGGTTTCACGCTGGGCTTTGGCGAATGCACCGGCGTGGTGCTGCCGGCGCTGGACAAGCCCTTCCGCCGCTGAGACCATATACGCCTGATCGGTTCCGTTCCCCCCGCCTGCATGCCCACCCTTGCAGCCGGCACGGGCAGCGCCCGCAAGCCGTGCGGGTGCGAGCGCGGCATTCGGGCACTTCCTGCCCGCCCCCTACGGGCCGTTTCCGTGTTGCGAAGAAGTGGCGAAACGCTCAGCTTCCGGTCATGGCCTCTTCGAGCGCGGCAAACGCATCGCGCAAAAGGGGTGCCTGAGTGGAGGCGGGCGCCCGCATGAAGTGCAGGAAAAAGAACACGAACCCGCGCCAGTCTGCCTCGGGGTCGGCGGGGTCTGCGAAATGCTGACGATACAGTGCCACGATCTCGGGCCAGGGCAGATCGGCGTGGCGGCGCCCTAGATAGTTACCGGCATCAAAGCCCCGGGGCAGGAAACCGCAGCCGTCCCAATCCACCACCCAGCCATCGGCCATGAGGTTGCCGAGGCTTGGGTCACCGTGGCAATAGCTGCGTGGCCCGGCGTCCAGCTTTGCCTGCCACTGCGCCAGGAGCGCCGGCATGGCCGCAGCACGCGCCGGCATCTCACTGCCCAGCAGCTTCAGCAATTGCCCGCGGCAACTGCCTAGGAAATTCGGCTGATAGACCCATAAGGCGGCCTCAGGTGGAAGCGTGGTTTCGTCGAAGCGCTGCAACTGCCGCACCAGCGATGCCGCCAGGGCGAGCGGCTTGCCTTGCGAAACCGACAGATCGGCCCATTCGAAATACGCGGCCGCCAGGCAGCGCCCCTGAGCGACATGCACCAGCCGCGGGCTCCTGATCCCCTCGAGCCTGGGCAGCAGATGCCGCTGGGCGAACAGCATCTGTTTGATCGGCGCGCGGTTTTCACAAAGATATATCTTCTCGAACAGGCACTGCCCGTTCAGCGTGACACGTCGATAGGCGTTGAGCGAACCATGGCCGACACCGGCCCCGCAAAAACCCTGCACCTGCAATCCCTCAGGCAGGCGCAACCACGGATCGTAGCGCACGAGAAGCCGCTCATAGGCCCGCTGTGCCTGTTCATTGCACCCCTGCAGCCCGATAAAGGCCGACACCAGCCGCAAATCATGCAAACCGGCCGGACGCTCGCCGTGAAAAGCCTCAAGCCGATCGGCGACCACCGCGGGCGCATTCCTTCTCGCCACGGCACGGACCGTTTTCCAGTCGGCTTGCGTCTCGCCCTGCTCGGCAAGCGCTTTGCGGCAATTCCTGACCGCGAGGTTGAGTTTCTTCGCCGGCAACAGCGGTTTGTCATTCCTTCGCAGACCGGGCGGCAGCAGGCGATTGCCCAGCCGGGCCATAATGCGGCGCAGCGTTCCCGGCGTGCCGCGAATGGCGGCGCTCGATCCGTCACGGAACGTCATGCAACCTCGCCCGCGAGTGCGCGGCGGACGAAGTCGCATTCGCGCCATGGCACCGAGATGGCGGGATCGAAAACCGCTTCGCGGCCCTCGGAGACCAGGGCAAGATAGTTGCGATATTCTTCTGCGTTGTTGAAATGCTGCTGACGCGCGGCCTCGGCCACGGCCTTGGCGCGAAAGGCGGCGTTGTACTTGAAATGCGCGAAAACCAGATCGCGCCGGGCGCAGCGAATATCGGCAACGAAATGCAGGCCGGCCGACAGCCGCATCCAGGGCCGGTATTTCAGAAGCGCGAATTTCTGGGCCACGAACAGTTCGGCGCGCGAGCCCGCGATCAACCGGTGGCGCAGGGCGCTGGTGAAGACCGGCGCATCGGTGAACGGCCCCATCCCGCCCGAGACCGTCAGGAACGGCTCGTGATCGACATACTCCGCCTCGGTGAACGGATCGCCCGAGGAAAAATCGGCATCGGCGAGTGGGCCCTTGGGATACATGTCGAGCATGAAGACGCGCGCGGCATCGGCATCGGCAAAGGCCGGGTCGCCCTCGAGCAGGCCGGGCAGCCCGCCGCCTTGCCAGTCGGGGGCGGGGATCAGCAACTCGTCGGCATCGGCCATGAGCGACCACCGCCCGCCGCGAAACCCCGCCAGCAGCGCCTGTTGCCAGGCGACGCCGTAATGCGAGTGGCTGTATTCGGTATCGACCGAAAACAGCGCCACATCGGGCGCCTCGGCGAGCAGTTCAAGCGTGCCGTCATCCGAGCCGTTATCGGCGATCAGAAAGCCCTCGACCCCCAGCGCGCGGTAATGGGCCAGGAAATGCGGCAGCATGAAGGCCTCGTTGCGCATGCAGGCCACCACCGCCACCGGCGCGGCGGCGGCACGCGCCAGGCGGGCATGCGGCGAGACCAGTTCCAGCGCGTTCGATCGCGCCCCCAGCCGCGCCGGCTGGTAGCTGGGCCAGGTCTTCTTCGGGCGCGGCACCGGCTTGGCCTTGCCCGCCTGCACCTCGGCCATTCGATCAACGCCATCGAGATGGGCAAGCTTGATACCACTGCCACGAAACGGCAGGAAGCCGTTTTCCCATTGCGAAACCAGCGGCCCGCCTAACCGGCTGCGGCGCATCACGGCAACGCGGTAATCCTCGTTGGCAACGGTAATCCCTGACAGCGCCAACAGATCACCGACCATCTTGTCCTCCATGAAGGACCGCTGGATCAGTGCCTGCCCCTCGTAGCTGTCCGCCGCCGCCACCAGCGCGGCCATGGCGCGGCGCGAAAGCGCGTAGCCCGAGCCACCATCGGCATGACTTGAGGGTTCAGGCGACTTGTCCAGTTCAAGCTGCCCTCGTTCACTGCGCGACTTGGCCATGTGCCAGGTGCGGTTCATCTGGCCGCGCTGGCGGGTCAGTGGGCGGCCGTAATAGTCGAACTTCATGTGACTCAGGCTGAAGAAATACGGCTCGGCATCGAGAAAGCAGTCATCGTCGATCTTGAGCAGATGCGCAAAGCCGGTATTGTCATGCACCCAGCGCACCATGGCGAGCGACTTCTGCGGCAGGCCCTCGTATTCGTCGGGTGCATCGAGATGCACCACATCGCCCTCGCGCCGCCCGTCACCATCACCGACAAAGACCAAGTGCGGCACGCCCAGCGCGCGCAGCGATTGCAGCCAGCTCTGGCGCAGGGCCGGGATGCGGCTGTCAAGATTGGGCCGGCACGAGCAGATGCAGACCAGCGTGTCGAACACAAACCGCCCGGCATCGGCGGGATCGGGGTTTTCCGGTCCGCCGGGCGCAGCGGGGCCGGCATGGGCGGGCGCGGCACCGGGCAGGTTTGCGGCGCCGGGCGCAAATTCCTGGCTCAAGCGCTCCATCAGCCGTTCGCTGCCCGGGGCCGCGCGCAGCGCCGACATGGCCAGCGCCGGCGCGGTCTCGCGCAGGATTGCGCCGCGATGTTCGGGGCGCCAATGCGCCACCAGCCCGAGCGAGGCCGCGATCAGCGCATCGGCCGGGGTAGTCTGTCCGCGATGCAGGAAAAAGGCTGCCAGCCGCCACAGCAGCGCCGGGGCCAGAAAGCCACCGTCACCGCTGCAAAGCGGCCTCAGCCGCGCGGCAAAGCAGGCCAGCGCCTCGGCGCCGGGGGGCGTTTCGAGCCGGGCCAGTTCGAGCGCCTGGCGCGCCACCGCTTCCTGCAGCGCGGCGTGCGAGGCGCGCGGCACGCCCTGCCAGGCGGTACCGATGGCGCGGCGCAGCGCCCGGCGGGTGCCGGTTTCGTCAAGCCCGGTCGGCGGCTCATCCCCGGCCTGGGGAAAGGCCAACTGGCGCAAGATCGCCTCGTCAGGATCGAGCCCGGCATGCAGGCTGTCGGCCAGGTCCGGCAAGGCGGCGCCGACCGGCGCCAGCCCTGAAGGGCCCAGAAGATCGCGCCGGTATCGCGCGACATCGACATTGCCCAGCCGCGTGAACAGATCAAGCCGGCGCGCGATGGCGTCGCGGTCACCGCCACCGGCTTGCACCAGGGCGGCAAGCTCGCGAAAAGTCGCGCGTGCCGGCTTCATGCGCTCGGGCAGTTCCAGCCTGCCCTCGGCCTGGGCGGCATCGACCGCCGCCCAGAAGCCGGGCACCAGCGCATGGCTGCGCAACAGCCGCCATACGAGTTCGTCATTCAGATACCAGGGCAGACTGTGGCGTTCGCACAAGATCTGCACCAGCGCGCCGATCAGCGCCCGGCAGGGCAGCCGCTCCCAGTAATCCGGCGCGCGCCTGTCGATGAAGTCGATAAAGGCGCGGATGATGGCGAGTCGTTCCATTGGACTGGGCAACCTGCCGCCGGCATCGGGGGAATACTGCGCCGCCTCGCGCGCCACCCAGGCCAGGGCGGGGGTAACGACCCAACCTTCCTGTGGTTGCGCCATCTCGGCAATCAACGCCGTCAGTGTCTGGAAATCGCCCTGGCAATACAGAAAGGGCAATACCGAGCTGTCATGCCAGATGTCGTTTCCGCGCGGTGCATGGGGGGGCAGCCCGCGCGCGTTGGCCAGCGCATGCAGCGCGCGCGGGTCTGCATGGATGCTGAACCACTCGCTCAGCCCCAGGACCAGCTCTCGCGCGGCGCGCGGACCAATGCCCTCGCCATCGATCAGCGCGGCCAGTTCTGCAGCCGGCTCGGAATCGGGGCGCGCTCGCATGGCGGCGGTGAAGCGGTTGCGCAGCGCCTGCGGCGGCGTTTCTTTTTGGCCTGGCAAGGCGGAATGCTGCCGGGCATCCGCCCGCGCTGACGGTGCCGCCGAGGCCGGCACGGCGCCGCCTTCGCCGAGCGTCACGGCACCGCCTTCGCCAAACAGCCAGTCACCCAGCCCGAAAAACGCCGCGCGCTCGGCAAGCGCGGCGCGCCCCGGCGCCGACAAGGCATCGACGATCCCGGCAAAGTGTGCATGCTCGATCGCCTGCAGGGCGAAGAGATCGTCACGCTGCAGTTTTGGCGAGCGCGCCATCGCCTCGAACTGCGCTTGCAGCCATTCGCGCGACAGCGTCAGGCGTGCATGCTCGCCGCCGCGCGCATCGACAAGACGCAACACCAGCGATTCGCCCGCGCCCTGCCAGATGCGCCCCGGCAACAGGCAACTCAGCGCATGCTCGCGCGCATTGGCACCGTCACCCGAGGCAAGCCGGTAGGGCATGGCGAGTTGCACCATCGGCAACTCGTCGCGCAGGTTTTCGGCGTGCACCTTCATGCCGGCAAGCTCGACGGCGTCGGCTTCGCCGAGACCGCGCAAAAGCAGTTCAAGCCGCTCGTTCACCGCCGGCCCGGCGGGTTGGTCAAGCCCCGGGCAATCCATCAGCAGGCTGCCCGGCACAAGCGGGCCGCGGATATCGACATGGGCAATACCGCCAAGCCCCGGAAAGCCGCGCCGCAGGAAGAACCGCCCCGTCCGAGCCGGCCGGGGCAGGGCGCCAAAACGCCCGATCAGCCGCCCATCCAGCCTGAGCGTCGCCCCGAGTGGCCCGAAGCGGATATCGACAGCCATCGTCGGCGCCTCGAAGCGCTCGGCAAAGATAATCTCGCGCCGCCAGCCCTCTGGCGCGCGTCGGTTGACCACGACCACGCCCTCGTTGCGTCGCAAGGACAGGTGAAAGGGAATGCGCCGAAACCCGTCATCATGGAAATCGATGTTGAGAACCGCTGCGTGCGTGAAATCCGCCTGGCAGTGGAAACGCGCGATCCGGGTGGTTTTGAAAGGAAGCATTCACCGGCTCCGGACAGCTGACACAAGAACTTGCAGTTTCTCGCGTTATGAAGGCGATTTGCCGGTGATTCAATCACCCGGTGCCGGCGCGGCGATGCGCGGCCGGGCTGCATGCCGGGCGGGAGTGCGCGCAGGGGGGGCTGCGCAAGGGCGATGCGATCGGGTATAGGCGTTCTGTCAGTAGCGAGCAGGCCGGTTTCATGCACAAGGATACCCCGTTTCACGCCCAGGAAGCCGACGCCGCGCTCGAGGCGCTGGAATCGGGCGCCGAGGGGCTGAGTGGCGACAACGCTGCCCGGCGCTTGCAGGAACACGGGCCCAACAGGCTGCCCGAAGCGGCGAGGCGCAGCACGCTGATGCGCTTCATCGTGCAGTTCCACAATGTGCTTATCTATGTGCTCATTGTCGCCGCCGGGGTGACCGCGCTCTTGGGACACTGGATCGATACCGCGGTGATTCTGGCGGTGGTATTGCTCAATGCCATCATCGGCTTCGTGCAGGAGGGCCGCGCCGAGGCGGCGATGGAGGCGATCCGCTCGATGCTGGCGCCGCGCGCGGCGGTGTTGCGCGACGGCAAGCGGGTAACGGTCGATGGCGCCGATCTGGTGCCCGGCGACGTGGTGCTGCTGGAAGCCGGCGACAAGGTGCCGGCCGATCTTCGGCTCATTCGCGCGCGCGGGCTGGCGGCGCAAGAGGCCATCCTGACCGGCGAATCGGTGCCGGTGGAAAAGGGCACCGAGCCGGTGGCGGACAATGCGGCGCTGGGCGACCGGGCCTCGATGCTGTGGTCGGGCACGCTGGTCACGCAAGGCGCCGGGCGCGGGCTGGTGGTGGCCACCGGTGCCGAGACCGAGATCGGGCGCATCGGCGGCATGCTGGCCGGGGTCGAGCAATTGACGACGCCGCTGGTCGAGCAGATGAACCGCTTTGCGCGCTGGCTAAGCCTGTTCATCCTCACCGCGGCGGCGATGCTGTTTGCCTTTGGCATGTTCGTCGTTGGCTACGAATTCGACGAGTTGTTCATGGCCGTGGTGGCAGTGGCGGTCTCGGCCATCCCCGAGGGGCTGCCAGCGGTGCTGACCATCACGCTGGCCATCGGCGTGCAGGCGATGGCGCGGCGCAACGCCATCGTGCGCCGTCTGCCCGCGATCGAGACCGTGGGCGCGGTATCGGTGATCTGCACCGACAAGACCGGCACGCTGACCCGCAACGAGATGACCGTGGCGCTGGCCGAAACCCCGGAGGGGCGGATGAAGATTTCCGGCGAGGGCTACGCCCCCGAGGGCCGCATCGAGGGCGAGGGCAAGGCCGATGTCGAACACCTGGCCCTGGCAGCGGCGCTTTGCAACGATGCCGATTTGCATGAGCGCGAGGATGGCTGGCAAGTCGAGGGCGACCCGATGGAGGGCGCGCTGCTGGCCTTTGCCGGCAAGGCGCTGGGCGATGACCCGCGCGCCGGCTGGGAGCGTATCGACGCCATCCCCTTCGACAGCCGCCACCGCTACATGGCCACGCTCAGCGAAAAGGACGGCAAGCGGCTGGTGCATGTCAAGGGCGCGCCCGAACGGGTGCTGATGATGTGCGGGCAATTGCCCGATGGCGAGCCCCTGCGCGTGCAGAAATGGCACGAGCATGCCGACCGCCTGGCCGCCGAAGGCACGCGGGTGCTGGCGCTGGCGATGATCGAGGCCGACGCGCTGGACGAAAAGGTCATCGATGGCGAGCTGACCTTTCTGGGGCTTGTCGGGCTGATCGACCCGCCGCGGCGCGAGGCCATCGAGGCAGTCGCCGAGTGCCACGCCGCCGGCATCGACGTGAAGATGATCACTGGCGATCATGCCGGCACCGCCGCCGCCATCGCCCGGCAGGTGGGGCTGAAGCATTGCGACAAGGTGCTTACCGGCGCCGATCTCGAAGAGATGGACGATGCGCGCCTGGCGCAGATGGTGCGCGAGGTCGATGTCTTTGCCCGCACCACGCCCGAGCACAAGCTGCGCCTGGTCACGGCGCTGCAAAGCCACGGGCTGGTGGTGGCGATGACCGGCGACGGGGTCAATGATGCGCCGGCGCTGAAACGCGCCGATATCGGCATCGCCATGGGGCAGAAGGGCTCGGAGGCGGCCAAGGAGGCATCCGACCTGGTGCTGGCCGACGACAATTTCGCCTCGATCGCGGCGGCGGTGCGCGAGGGGCGCACGGTTTATGACAATATCCGCAAGGTGATCGGCTGGACCCTGCCCACCAATGCCGGCGAATCCTCGGCCATCATCATCGCGCTGTTGATCGGCGTGGCGCTGCCGATCACGGCACTGCAGGTGCTGTGGGTGAACATGATCACCTCGGTGACGCTGGGCATCGCGCTGGCTTTCGAGCCCACCGAGAAGGCCACCATGCAGCGCCCGCCGCGCGCGCGAAAGGCGCCGCTGATGACCGGGTCGCTCTTGTGGCATGTGGTGCTGGTGGGCGCGCTCTATGCCGCGGCGATGTTCGGCATCTTCAACTGGGGCATCGGGCGCGGGCATGAGGTGGCGCATGGCCAGACGCTGGCCATGAACACGCTGGTTATGCTGAAGATCTTCTACCTGTTCCACATCCGCAATTTTCACGGCGAGAAGCTGAGCCTGGATATGGTCAAGGGCACCAGGGCGGTCTGGGCCACGCTGGCGGTGGCGGTGGCGGCGCAGGCGGTCATCACCTACACCCCCTTCATGCAGATCGCCTTCGGCACCAGCCCGGTGGCGCCGTTCGAGGCGGCGGTCATCTTCGGGCTGGGGGTGGTGTTCTATGTGCTGATCGAGGCGGAGAAACAGATCAGGCTGGCAATCAGCCGGCCCGATTGAGGCAGGCCGGTTTCGGCGGATTCGCAGGATGGGCAGTATTTCCAATCCTGCGGCCGGTGGCCCCGGTGCGGGCGACCGATCGGGCCGCCCCTGTCCGGATCACCCCCCGCGAGGGATGACCCTATCGCCATCGCCCAGCGCGGCGGGCGGGAACAGCACCACCCCGGCGCCGGCTTCGAGCCCGCCTGCAAGTTCGGCCCGCCCCTCGGCCTGGCGGCCGATCTGGACCGGGGTCAGCCGGGCGCGACCTTCCTCGACGCGAAACACCGCCCAGCCGCCCTCGTGACGAAACAGCGCCGCCTGGGGCAGTTGCAGCACATCCTCGCCCTCCCACAGAACCAGCCGCACGAAGACGCGGTAACGATCGCCCAGGCCGGGGCGCGCCTCGGGCGGCGACAGCAGATCGAGCCTCAGGCGCACGCGCTGCTCTTCGATGCCCAGCGCCGAAACCCGGGTAAAGGCCGCCGGCTCGACCCGGCGCACGCGCGCCTGCAGATCGCCCTCGCCGCCCCAGCGCTCGACATGGGCCAGGGCGCCGGCGGGCACGCGCACGGCATCGGCCGAAAGCAGATCGAGCTCGATTTCCAGATCGGTCACATCGCCGATCGACAGAAGCGGCGCGCCGGCCTGCACCAGCCGCGCGCTGGCATCGGCCACTTCGAGCACGGTGCCGGTTTCGGGGGCGAGGATGCGCAGGCAGCATTCGCCCGGCTCGCCATTGGCCGCGATCTCGGACTCCGGGCCCATCAGCTGCGCCTGCGCGCGCATCAGCGTCGCGCGCTGCAGATCAAGCTCTTGATGCGCCGCCTCAAGCCCCTGGCGGGCGGCAACATGCGCGGCTTGCAGATCTTCGAGCATGCGTTGCGATATGGTGCCGCGCTCGGCCAGGGCGCGGCCGCGCTCAAACTGCGTGCGGGCGTGTTCGAGATCGGATTCGGCGCGTGCCAGCCGCGTCTCGGCCAGGCGCAGCGCCGCCTCGGCCTCGGCCACCGCGGCTTCGGCCTGGGCACGACTACGCGCATCCATCAGTGCCGGATCGGCCGGACGCATGATCGCAACCACCGTCTCGCCGCGTGTGACCGCATCGCCCACATCGACCGGCGAGCGCGTCACCGCGCCGGTGATCGGGGCGGTGATGGCATAGGGCTCGCGCACGCGGGTGACGCCCTCGGCCAGCAGGCTGACCTGCATAGGCCCGCGCGTGACCTCGCCCACATCCACCGCCGCCGGTTCCGGCCACAGCGCCCAGACCAGCGCGCCGGCCAGCGCCAGCCCGCCCAGACCCATCGAAGCCTTGCGCATGATACCCATGCCGCCCTCCTATTCGCGTGCCTTCAGCGCCATCGCCAGGTCAACCCTGTCGAGCCGCCGTCGCACCATCATCACCGAGCCCAGCGCCGCCAGGAACACGGCCAGCGCCGCCAGCGCGAAGGTGCGCTTGGTTATGTGAAACGGTATCTGGATGGTGTCGGTGGACATCGCCCCCACCAGCCCCACCGCCAGAAAATAGCCCAGCACCCAGCCCACGGGAACCGCCACCAGCGTGAGCAACATCATCTCGCCCACCAGCACGAAACTCACCTCGCCGCGGCTGAAACCCAGCACACGCAGGCTGGCCAGTTCGTAGCTGCGCTCGGATAGCTGGATGCGCGCGGCGTTATAGACCACACCGATGGCGATCAGCACGCCGATCAGCGTGTAGATGCCCACCATGGTCAACAGGTTCTCGCTGAGCGTTTCGTCGAACTGCCGGCGCACCTCGCCCCAGTCGGCCAGGCTGGCCACCGCCGGGGTTTCCTTGATGGCATTGTTGAGCGCTTCCATGCGGTCGGTTTCGACCATCAGATGGATCATGTTCACCTGCGGCGCCGTGCGCATGGCGGCAAACAGCGCCGGCGCGGCGATATGCGCTTCCTGCCCCAGCCCCTGATGGATGATCGCCGCCACCGGCAGTTCCAGCACCTCGCGCGGGGGAGCGAGCATTTCCACCCGCAGCATCTCGCCGGCGCTGATGCCAAGCGCGCGCGCCAGCATGTCGGGCAGCACCAGACCCTCGCCGGGCAGCGCCACCACGGTGCCGGCATCATCGACCAGCCGCGCCAGCTCGGCGCCCTCGTAATGGCCCTGCAGCGCGCTGAGGCGCTCGCGATGGCCGTTGACCAGCCGCACGGGCATGGTATAGGCGCCCTCGGCCATGCGCACGCCGGGTAGGGAATAGGCATCGCGCACAGCGCTTTCGTTCTGTGCCTGCGCCAGGACAAGGGTGATCTGCTGGCGGTTGGCCTGCTCGAACACGCTGTCGGCAAGCCGTTCCACCGCGTCGAACATGAAATACGACATCACCAGCACACCCACCGAGGCCGAGACGCCAAAGAGCGTGATCGCCGCGCGCGCCGGCCAGCGGATGATCGAACGGAAGATCATCATCGTTGTCTGGCGCAGGCGCAGTCCGGTGAGCATCCGGTCCAGCCCGCCGCGGCCAAAGCTGGGCGGGGCCGGCGGTTGCATGGCCTCGGCCGGGGGCAGCTTGAGCGAGCCCCACACAGCGCGCAGCCCGCCCAGCAGCACGGTGGCCATGCCCAGCACCGCCGAGATGACCAGCGCGCCGAAACTGAGATCGCGGATGATGAAGGGAAAGCGGAAGAAATCGCCGTAAAGGGCGATCATCGCCTCGGCGATCCACCAGCCGAAGCCCCAGCCCAGCACGATGCCGAGAAAGCCGATCAGCAGCGCCAGCTTCAGGTAATGCCCGGCGATCTCGACGCGGCCATAGCCCACCGCCTTCAAGAGCCCGATCTGCGTGCGTTCCAGCGCGATCAGCCTGCCCAGCACCATGTTGACCAGAAACGCCGCCACGATCAGGAAGATCGGCGGCATGAAGGCGGCCATGGCGCCAAGCTGCTGCAACTCGCCATCGAGAAAGGAATGCGACACCTGCCGCTCGCGCCCATGCGCGCCGGTGCCGCCGTAAGGATCGAGTAGCCCGTCAAGCGCGACGATCACCGCGCGCTCATCGGCATCGCGGGTCAGGCGCAGCGAAAGCTGGTTGATGGCGCCGGCCATGTCCATCGCCGCCGCCGCCGCGGCCTCGTTCATCCAGATCAGGCCGAAACGGCGGTCATCGGGCATGAGCGCGCCGGGTGCCATGGTGTAGATGAATTCGGGGCTGAGCACCCAGCCGGTGACCTCCATCTCGCGCAACTGGCCGTTGAGCACGCCGCGAAAGCGGCTGCCCGGCACCAGCCCGTGCGCCTCGCCGAAGGGTTCGTTGATCGCCACCTCATGGGGGCGGTCGGGCTCGGGCAGGCGGCCTGCTCGCAAGAGCGGCGTGTTGAGCGTGGCGCCATTCGGCGGCAGCGAAAGAACCTGCGCGGTGGCGGGCTCGGTCATGCTGTCGATATCGAGCACGGCACTGAAGCCGATGCGCCCCTCGGCCTGGGCCACGCCATCGATCTGCGCGGCGGCCTCGACCACGGCCACCGGGGCGCGGGTCATGGAAACGAAGACATCGGCAAAGCGGTGGCGCTCGTAATAGGCGGCCTGGGTTTGCACCAGCGTGCGCTGGGTGGACTGGGCGCCGACCAGCACCATGATGCCGCAGCCCAGCACAAGCGCAATGGCCAGTGTCTGCGCCCAGATGCGGCGCAGGTCGCGCAGCATCTTTCGATCCAGCGCCCTCACCAGCTTACCTCGGAGGGCAGCACGCGGCTGGGGTTTTCCTCGTCGCGCGTGACGCGGCCATCGGCCAGCACCACCACCCGGTGCCCGATGCGCTGGATCTCGGCGTTATGGGTGATCAGCACCGTAGCCGTGCCCAGATCGCGGTTGACCTCGTAAAGCGCTTCCAGCACGCGGATGCCGGTCTTGCTGTCAAGCGCGCCGGTGGGCTCGTCGCACAACAGCACATCGGGGCGCTTGGCGATGGCGCGGGCGATGGCCACGCGCTGCTGCTCGCCGCCCGAAAGCTCGGCGGGGAAATGGTCCATCCGGTCGGGCAGGCCGGCGCGTTCGAGCGCCTCTTCCGGGCGCATCGGGTTCCTGGCGATCTCGGTGACCAGCGCCACGTTCTCGCGTGCGGTCAGGCTGGGAACCAGGTTGTAGAACTGAAAGACAAAGCCGACATGGTCGCGCCGAAAGGCGGTAAGCTGGGCATCGCTGGCCTTGGTCAGCTCGCGCTCGCGAAAGAACACCTTTCCGTCGGTGGGCAGGTCAAGCCCGCCAAGAATGTTCAGCAGCGTCGACTTGCCCGAACCCGACGCGCCCAGAAGCACCACCATCTCGTGCTCGTAAAGCGCCAGATCGACACCGCGCAGCGCGCGCACCTCGACCGCGCCGGTGCGATAGACCCGCGTCACGCCCTCGGCGCGAAAGACCGCTGCCTTTTCCGGCGCCTTCTCAGCAATTGCCGTCATGTTCCCATCTGCCTTCCAACAGGCCGCGTCATCGGCCATGACAACACCGCCTGCCTTGATCTGGCGCAAAGTTTCGTGCCGGCATGACCTCGGTCATGTTGCGCCCGGGGGTGGTGCAACCATAAATGGAGAAAGTCATCAGGGAAAAGGGCGCGGGCATGGAAAAGCAGCAGCAATGGCATCTGTGGTATTTCGTCGCCGCCTTTCTGGCGCTTCTGGCCTTTCAAAGCTGGATGTCCACCGCCTCGGTGACCGAGCGCATTCCCTACAGCACCTTTCTGGAACATCTCGAGGCCGACCGCATTGCCCAGTTGACCGTGCGCAGCGAGCAGATTCAGGGCCGATACCGCGACCCCATCGACGGCAACACGCATTTCATCACCAATATCGTGCCCGGCGAGCTGACCGAGCGGCTGGAACGCTCCACCGCCGAATTCGACGGCACGGTGGAGAACACGATCTTCACCATGATCCTGTCTTGGCTGCTGCCGATCGCGCTGATCCTCTTTGTCTGGTTCTATGTCTTTCGCCGTTTCGCCGAGCGCCAGGGCATGGGCGGAATGATGAATGTCGGCAAATCCAAGGCCAAGATCTATGTGGAAAAGGATACCGGCGTCACCTTTGATGATGTCGCGGGTGTGGACGAGGCCAAGAGCGAGTTGAAGGAGATCGTCGATTTCCTGCGCGAGCCCGAAAAGTTCGGTCGGCTGGGGGCGCGTATTCCCAAGGGCATCTTGCTGACCGGCCCGCCGGGCACCGGCAAGACGCTCTTTGCCCGCGCCATCGCCGGCGAGGCGGGGGTGACCTTCTTTTCCATCTCGGGCTCGGAATTCGTGGAGATGTTCGTCGGCGTCGGCGCCGCAAGGGTGCGCGATCTGTTCGAACAGGCGCGCAAGGCCGCGCCCTGCATCATCTTCATCGACGAGCTGGACGCGCTGGGCAAGCGCCGCTCGATCGGCGGTTTTGGCGGCGGCCATGATGAGAAGGAGCAGACGCTCAACCAGCTTCTGGCCGAGTTGGACGGGTTCGACCCGCGCGACGGGATCGTGCTTTTGGCCGCCACCAACCGCCCCGAGATACTGGACCCGGCGCTGATGCGCGCGGGGCGGTTTGATCGGCAGGTGGTGGTGGATCGCCCCGACAAGCGCGGGCGCGCCGCGATCCTGAAGGTGCATCTGCGCAAGGTGCAGGTTGACCCCGATCTTGATGTCGATGCCGTAGCCGGGCTGACACCGGGCTTTACAGGGGCAGAACTGGCCAATCTGGTCAACGAGGCCGCCATCCGCGCCACCCGCCGCCAGGGTGATCATATCACCATGGAGGATATCACCGAGGCGCTGGAGCGCGTGGTCGCGGGGATGGAGCGCAAGGGCCGGCTCTTGAACCCGAAAGAGCGCGAAACCGTGGCCTGGCACGAGATGGGCCATGCCCTGGCGGCCGCCACGCTGCCCGGCGCCGACCCGGTGCACAAGGTCTCGATCATCCCGCGCACCATCGGCGCGCTGGGCTACACGCTGACGCGGCCCACCGAGGACCGGTTCCTTATCACCCGCGCCGAGCTTGAAAACCGCATGGTAATGCTGCTGGCGGGCCGCGCGGCGGAACAGATCGCCATGGGCGAGATATCGACCGGCGCCGCCGACGATCTGGTGCGCGCCACCGATATCGCGCGCCAGATCGTCACCCGTTTCGGCATGCATGAGGGGCTGGGCCAGGCTGTGCTGGAACAAGAGCGCGGCGGCTATCTGGGCGAGGACAAGCTCAGCTTTTCGCCCCGCGATCATTCCGAGGCCACGGCGCGCGAGGTCGATCTGGCGGTGCGCGAGATGCTCGCGGCGGCCTATGAGCGCGCGCTGGAACTGCTGCGCAAGCGCCATGACGATCTCGAGGCCGGCACAAGGCTGCTGATGGAGCGCGAGACCATCACCCCCGATGATTTCCCGCCCCTTCGCCCGGCCCGCCCCGAACCCGACCGGGCCACGGCATAACGCCCCGGCGCGCGGCCCTGCCGTGCTGAAATGCTCAACCGAAACCGGTTTCAGACTTCGGCGGTCTTCAGCGCCTCCCTGATCACCGCCTCGTCGCCGATATGGTTCATCAGCACCAGGATCAGCCGCGCGTTGAAGGCGTCGCTCTCTTCCTTGCTCTTGCCCTCATGCGCCTTGATCAGCATGTCATAGACATCGTCCGGCGCGGGAACATTGCGGTTCGTTTTCAGCGTACCCATAGCTCAGACCTCCATGCCGATGGCGCGGCCCAGCGCCGAGCGCGCCGCCGTCTCGTCCCACACCGCCCAGCGCGCGACGACATGCTGGTCGGGGCGGATCAGATAGACCGCGCCCGGCGCCGCGCCCAGATAGCGCTCGCGCAGCATGTCGTTGCCCGCCGCCGACAGGGCGATCACCTCGCAATCGTTGCCATGCGCGACAAAGCTTTCGGGCACCTCCACATCGATCGCCAGGATCTGGAAGCGCGCGCCGGTGGCGTCGCCCAGCCGCTCGAGCATATAGCCATCATCCAGCGGCGCATCCGGACAGGGGCTGCCGGGGCGGGTGCGCTCGGGCCCGCCTTCCAGCGCGTCGGGGGTATTGAGCGGCGAGCCGTCATATGTGCAGGGCACCGACAGCCGCCCCGAATTGACGAAGGGGCGCGCGAAATCATGTTTCGCGGCCAGCGCAAGCACCGCATCACGGAAGATGCGGCTGATCTCGGATTTGGGCGTGATGAAATCGGTCGAGCGGGTGGAGTTGCGAATATTTTCCTCGGCGCCGTGGATGCGCTCGGCATCGTAGCTTTTCAACAGCGCCTCGGCCGGGACCTTGCCATCGAGGATAAGCTTCAACTTCCAGGCCAGGTTGTCGGTATCCTGCACCCCGCTATTGGCCCCGCGCGCCCCGAAGGGCGAGACCTGATGCGCGGCGTCACCGGCAAAGACCACGCGGCCCTTGTGGAACTGGGTCATGCGCTTGCACTGGAAGGTGTAGATTGACGACCAGACCAGCTCGAACTCGATATCGTCACCGATCATCTGCGAAACGCGCCGACGAACATTTTCCTCTTTCAGTTCTTCGGCGCGGTCGGCGCCCCAGCCGATCTGGAAATCGATGCGCCACACATCGTCGGGCTGCTTGTGCAGAAGCTGCGAGTCACCCGAGCCCGAGGGCGGATCGAACCAGAACCAGCGCTCGGTGGGGAAATCGGCCTTCATGCGCACATCGGCGATAAGGAAGCTGTCCTTGAACACCTCGCCAGTGAAATCGATGCCCAGCATGCTGCGCACCGAGGAATTGGCGCCGTCGCAGGCAACCACATAATCGGCCTTCACCTTGTAGGGGCCGTCGGGCGTCATCACCTCCAGCACCACATGATCGCCCTTGTCCTCGACGGCATCGACCCGGTTCTTGCCGCGAATCCGGATGGGCGCGCCCTCGGCCTGCAAGGCATGCACGCGCTCAAGGATATCCATCTCGAAATAGGGCTGCTGCAAATTGATGAAGGCGGGGAACTTGTGGCCCTTCTCGGGGAGCAGGTTGAACTCGAAAACCTCGTGGTCACGATGAAAGACCCGGCCCAGATTCCACACCACGCCCTTTTCCACCATCGGCTGCGCGCAGCCCAGTCGATCGAGGATTTCCAGCGGGCGCTTGGCATAGCACACCGCGCGCGAGCCCATGCCGATGCCTTCGTGATCGTCGAGCACCAGCACGCTCACGCCCTTGAGCCCCAGATCGAGCGCCAGCGCCATGCCGATGGGGCCGCCGCCGGCGATGACCACCTGATGGTGCACCGGTTCGGGCAGGTCCTGATCAGGCGATTTCTCGTAAGGATAGGTCTTGTAGGCAAGCGTGTAGCGGTCAGGAAAGCTCATTGGCGACGCCTCCTCAGCCTTGCAGATCGGCCCACATCTGCTGGTCGCGCTCGGCGGTCCAGATGCGTGGGGTCTCAATGCCGCGCGCTTCGTCATAGGCGCGGGCCACATTGAAGGGCAGGCAGTGCTCGTAGATCGCGTATTCGGCGAATTTGGGGTCGCACTCGGCGCGCACAGCATCCCAGGCCTCTTTCAGGCTGCCACCGCGGGCGACAACGCGCTTCACCGGCGCATAGGTGGAATCGACGAAATCCCAGGTGTTGGCGATGGCCTTTTCCACCAGGTCCTCACCCACCAGCGCATCACCGCGCCCGGGCGCGATGGATTTGGGCTCATACTCGGCGATGGCGGCAAGCGTGTCGCCCCAATCCTCGAAATGGCCGTCGCCGCAATAACAGGCCGAGTGGTATTCGACGATATCGCCGGTGAACATCACCTCGTTGTCGGGCACCCAGACCACGGCATCGCCGGCAGTGTGGGCGCGGCCCAGGTGCATGATGTCCACCCGCCGTTTGCCCAGGTAAACGGTCATGCGGTCGCTGAAGGTGGTGGTGGGCCAGGTCAGGCCAGGAATTTCCTCATGGCCCTGGAACAGGCGCGGGAAGCGGCCGAACTCGCTGTCCCAATCCTCCTGCCCGCGCTCGGCGACCATTGCGCGGGCACGGTCAGACATGATGACCTCGCGCGCGCCATAGGCCGAGGCGCCGAGCACGCGCACGGCGTGGTAATGGGTCAGCACCAGGTGGCTGATTGGCTTGTCGGTCACCGAGCGAATGCATTCGACCACCTTGCGCGCCAGCCGCGGTGTGGCCTGCGCTTCGATCACCATCACCGATTCGTCGCCGATGATGACGCCCGAATTCGGGTCGCCCTCAGCGGTGAAGGCATAAAGCCCCTCGCCGATTTCGGTAAAAGAGACGGTCTTTTCCTCAAGATCGCCGGCAGAGGCAAAGGATTTCGACATGGAGTCCTCCGGTTTTCCAGCGGGGCGCGCGCGATGCCCCGAAAGATAGGTTTGCGAATCGATTTTGCGCAGGCTAGTAGTTGAAAGTGTAACTATCAACGGCTTCGCTCAGAAACATGTTCCTGAAGGGATATCTGCCCTATCGGCTGAATCTTCTGGCCGAGTTGACCTCGGAAAGCACGCGCCAGATATACCGCCGCCGGCACGGGTTGACGCGGCCGGAATGGCGGGTGCTGGTAAATCTGGCTGAATCCCCCTCACTGACCGCAAGCGAACTTTGCGCGCTGGTGCCCGCGCACAAGACCAAGATCAGCCGGGCGCTGGTGGCGCTGGAACGGCGTGGCTGGGTGAAGCGCGAGAGCGATGCGCGCGACCGGCGCGTGAGCCATGCCGCGCTCACGCCGCGCGGACGTAGCGCTTTTGCGCGCATCCGCCCCGAGATGGAGGCCGCGACCGAGGCCATGCTGGCGCCGCTCGGCGCAGAGGACCGGCGCAAGATCGACGAAGGGCTCGCGGTGCTCGAACGGCTGTTCGAGCGTGCCCCGCCGGCCACAGGGCCGGGTGCGGGAAATCGCGACTGACACCGCAACCTGTTGATTACCTTGCCGGCACGGCCGGGCAAACAAGCCAAGGTTTCGGAACCAATCAACCGAACTCGGCATGGGTGGCGAACCCGTCTGGAGCGTGTAGCGCTCTAGCCTTCTGTTTCCGCATGCCTTTATTCGAAAGCCCTGTTCCCACCTTGCGCGACATTCTTTACCGTCCCGCGGCGCGGGTTTCGAACGAGACCGCGCCCTCAAGCCCGGTGGAGCCGTAAAGCCAGGCAATCTGGTCGTACCATTCGCCGGGCCCGCGCGCCCGCATTACCGCGTTGCGCAGCGCAGCATGCGCCCCGTCGGGGTGGTAGATATGCTCACCCACCGCGCGCGATTGCAGCTGCACTCGCGCCGTGCGCAGATGCCGGCGGTTCTGATAGGCCTGAAGCGCGGCCTCGGGCCGTTCTTGCTGCGCGCCCAACTCTTCGGCCAGCGCCACGGCATCTTCCATCGCCATGCAGGCGCCCTGCGCCATGTATTGAAGCATCGGATGCGCGGCATCGCCCAGAAGCGCGACATTGCCATCGGTCCAGCGCATCACCGGGTCGCGGTCGCACAGCACCCACAGCTTCCAGTCCTGGCCCTTGTCGATGACGCTGCGTGCCAGCGGGTTCACATGCTCGAAGCCCTTGCGCACCTCGTCATGGCTCACCGACTTGCCCGCCACCGGCTCGGGGGCGTCGTTGTGATAGGTCACCACCAGGTTGAACATCTTCCAGCCCGAGAGCGGGTAATGCACGATATGGCATTTCGGCCCGGCCCAGAGCGTGGCGGCGTTCCAGCGCAATTCCTCGGGCATGTCCTCGACGGGTATCACGCTGCGATAGGTGGTGTGGCCCGAAACCCTGGGCGGGCCGTCATTCAGCATCTGCGCGCGGATCTTTGACCACAGCCCGTCGGCGCCGATGAGCGCGCGCCCTTCCACACGCTCGCCGCCTTCCAGCACCGCCGCCACCTGGCTGCCTGCCTTCTCGTAGCCAGTTACATGGGCATGGGTGCGCAGTTCGACCAGTTCATGCGCCTGGCAGGCTTCAAGAAACACGCGGTGCAGCTCGCCGCGATGCACCACCGCATAAGGGTTGCCGAAGCGCGCGCGAAAATCATCGCCCAGCGGAATGCGGGTTACCTCTTCGCCGCTTATTGCATCCATCAGGCGCAGATTGTCGATATAGACGGCCATTTCCCGCGCGCGGTCGCCCACGCCCAGGTAATCGAAGGCGTGAAAGGCGTTGGGGCCAAGCTGGATGCCGGCTCCGATCTCGCCGAATTCGCCCGCGCGTTCGAGCACGATCGAGGGCACGCCCTTGCCCGCCAGCCCGATCGCCGCCGCCAGCCCGCCGATGCCACCGCCGGCAATGACGATGCGATCGCTGCTCATGCCGGCTCACCGATGCTTAGCGAGACATTTTCCAGCCCGTCGATGCCGCCCTCGATAACATCGCCTGGCTGCACCGGGCCCACACCCGCCGGCGTGCCTGTCATGATGATGTCGCCGGCATCGAGATGGTAGAATTTCGACAGATCGGCGATGATCTCGGGCACGGAATGGATGAGATCGGACAGATGCGCATCCTGCTTTGTCTCGCCATTGACCGTCAGCCAGATGCGTTGCGAGCCCAGTGCCGCCACCTCGGCAGCACGGGTCATCGGCGCCAGCACGGCGGATTGCTCGAAATCCTTGCCCAGATCCCAGGGGCGCTGCTTTTCGCGCGCCTTGAGTTGCAGATCGCGCCTTGTCATGTCCAGCCCGCAGCCAAAGGCATAGACCGCACTCATCGCCTGATCGGCGCTCACGCGAAAGGCCGGGCCGCCCAGCGCCACCACCAGCTCCATCTCGAAATGAAAATTTTCGGTGCCCGGCGGGTAGGGCATTGCCCCGCCTGATTCCATCACCGCATGCGGCGACTTGGTGAAGTAGAAGGGCGCCTCGCGATCAACCGCCACGCCCATCTCGGCGGCATGGGCGGCATAGTTGCGCCCCACGCAGAAGATGCGGCGCACCGGATAGGCGGCCTCTTCGCCCTTCACGGCAAGTGTGGGCTGCGGGGCGGGGGGAAAGAGATAGGCGTTCATCGCGTGCGCTCCTCGTAATAGGCCAGTTTTTCCTGCAGCGGGCGGTCATGCACGCGGATGAGAAAGCTTTCCTCGTCGGCGTGGTGGTCGATCTCGGCGAAGACCGGCGCGGTGAAGGTGTCCTTGGGCCCCCAGTTGACGCGCTTGCCGTCGATCACGCTGTGCCCGCGCCCCTTGACGACATGAAACGCCTGCGAGCACGAGCGCTGTGGCGGGCTGTCGCCCTGCCCCTCCGGCAGCATCATCGCGGTGAAGCCCAGCGCGGGCAGGATGTCCTCGCCGGTTTCGGGGTTGATGTAATCCATCTCGGCCAGGCCGCCATCGCCATAGCGCGCCATCTCGCGCAGCGCAGCCTCGGTGCGCGTCCAGGGGTAGCGCATCATCGGGTAGCGTCGCGCGCGGGCACGCATGCGCGAGGGCACCAGCCCGGCGGCGCGGTATTCGACCTGCGCGGCATCGGGGCGGTTGCGCTGCGCCTGCAAGGGGCCCTCATTGGCATAGGAGCCCTCGAGATAGACATAGAGCGGCAGGTCCAGCGCATCGAGCCAGATCACCGGCTCGTCGCCATCATGGCCGTGATCATGCCATTCGCCGCCCGGGGTGAGTACCAGATCGCCCTCTTCCATCGGCAGCTTCTCGCCATCGACGACGGTATAGGCACCCTTGCCCTCGACCATCACGCGCACCGCCGAAGGGGTGTGCACATGCGCCGGCGCGGTCTCGCCGGGCAGCAGAAGCTGCATGCCCAGATAGATCGACGATGTGGCCTGCATGGCGCCCACCCCGCGCCCGGGGTCGGAAAGCACCAGCACGCGGCGCTCGGCCTTTTCAACCGGCGTCAGATCGCCCGCGCGCAGCAGAAGCGGGCGCAGCGCACCGAAAGCCCAGTGGCCCGGTTTCGTCTGCGGTTGCGGGCGGCCATGGGGCAGGACATTGCGCATCATCGGCCAGAGCGGCGCAACGCCGGCCTCGCTCAGCGCGTCGCGGTATTCCTGCGGCAATTCCTCAAGCGTTCCCAGTTGCGGGCTCATCGGGTTTTCCTCCTCGGGCTGGATATGGAATGCATACATATGATAAGTATACTTGTCAATTCTGTGCCGGGCGGCTAATCTGCCGCCATGCAGGAAATTTCGCCATGACTCCGTTTCACGCCATGCCCGGCCATCTGATCCGCCGGCTCAACCAGATTGCGGTTTCGGTGTTTCAGGAGCACATGCAGGCGCTGGGGCTGGATTTGACGCCGGTGCAGTTTGCCGCGCTGCAGGCGCTGGGCGCGCATCCGGGCATCGACCAGGCCACGCTGTCGGCGCTCATCGCCTATGACCGCGCCACCATCGGCGGGGTGGTGGACCGGATGGAGGGCAAGAGGCTGATCGCGCGGCGCATCAACCGGCGCGACCGGCGCGCGCGCGAGCTGCGCCTGACAGAAGCCGGCGCGGCACTGCTGGCGCGCGCCCAGCCCGAGGTCGAGGCGCTGCAAAAGGATATCCTCGCGGGGCTCGACGAGGGCGAGCAGGCGCAATTCCTGGCACTGGCGGCGCGGCTGGCGCAGGCCGGCAATGCACGTAGCCGGGTGCCGATGGCGCCTGCGCCTGATGGCGGCCCGGATACGGTCGGCGCGCGTGACGAGCACGGGCAGTGCCCGATCGCGGGCGGAAGCGAAGCGCCCGCCCGGGGGGGCGGTCGGGCGCTGCCCGTGCCTTCCGGCACGGGTGGAAACTGACCGCGGTTATCTTTGAACTCGAGCCTGCCGCTGTCGAGCAATAGCAGGCCGCCCCCGCGCTAACCGCGCCCCTCGCGCAGCCAGCCGCCCAGGATCAGCCCGGCGGCCAGGAGCAGCCATGCCCAGGGCGGCATCAGCGCGGCCAGCCGCATGTCGGTGGTGGCATGCGCCGCGCGCGGGGTGATGCCCAGCCAGCCGCGCCCCGCCGCCGCGCGGCCCTCGCCCACCCGGCGCACCGTTGGCAACCCGTCCTCGATCCGCGCCACCCCGCCGCGCGTGGCGCCGATGACCGGCGACAGCGGCTCGGCGCTGGCGATGGTGGTGGCGTATTCGCGCGGATTGGCCGGCCCCAGCACCACCACCGCATCCAGATCGCCATCACGCACTCGGTAGACCCCCTGCCCGCCGGCATCAAAATCGCCGCGAAAGCGCCCGGGCGCCTGCTCATCCAGCGACTGCTGGTGCGTGTTGCCCTCGGGATCGGTGATCTGGGCTTCATGCGGGCCGTCATGCAGCGAGCGGCGCTCGATGCGCAGTCGCAGCCCGTCGGCATGGGCTTCCAGCGCCTCTTCCTCAAGCTCGGGCTCGGCCATCATCCAGTGCGCCAATCGGCGCAGAAGCTCGCTTTGCGGGCCGCCGCCCTCGAAACCGCGATCCCACAGCCAGGCCTGATCCGAGGCCAGCAGTGCGATGCGCCCCTCGCCCACCCGGTCGAGCACCAGAAGCGGGTGGCCCTCGACGCCCTCCATCACCACATCGCCCTGCCGGTGGCGCAGTTCGACCTGGCGCAGCCAGCGCCCCCAGCCCGGCTCGGTGATTGTCTCGGCCGGCGCCGGCATCGGCGCCGCGCCGGCCACGCCATCGCCGCCATCGCCGGTCAGCCCGGCGTGATGCTCGGCCAGCCCGGCGGTGACCGGGTGACGCCTGCCGGTGGCCGTCTGCAAGGGCAGAAAGGCGCGCTCGAAAACCCGCGCCGTGGGCTCGGCCGGGAAGATGCCGCCCAGCGGCGAGTAGTGGATACTCTCGGCCCCGGCCAGTTCGGGCCCGCCGACCACCAGAAGCGCCCCGCCCTCGCGCACATAGCGCGCGATATTGGCGAAATAGGTATTGGGCAGAATCCCGCGCCGGCGATAGCGGTCAAGGATGATGAGATCGAATTCATCGATCTTGTCGATGAACAGCTCGCGCGTGGGAAAGGCGATCAGCGACAACTCGTTGACCGGCACGCCGTCATGGCGATCAGGCGGGCGCAGGATGGTAAAATGCACCAGATCCACCGCCGGGTCGGATTTCAGCAGGTTGCGCCAGGTGCGCTGGCCGGTATGCGGCTCACCCGAAACCAGCAGCACGCGGAGCCGGTCGCGGATGCCGTTGATCTGCGCCACCGCCTCGTTGTTGCGGGTGGTCAGCTCGCCCGGCGCCTCGTCGAGCACGAAATGCAGCACATTCATGCCGCCGCGATCGAGCGTGATCTGCAATTGCATGTCCTGGCCGATCGGCACGGTGGCGTGCTCCATCTCCTCGCCATTGAGCGAATAGCCCAGCCGCACCGGCTGGCCGGCAATTTCGGGCGGCACCGCGCCCTCATCCTCGACACGCAGGGTCAGGGTGAGCGTCTCGCCCAGGATGCCGTAGGCGGGCACGTTGCGCAGGATCAGCCGCCGGTCCCAGTCTGACGATTCGCCGGTCTTGACCAGATGCAGCGGCGCGGGCAGTTCGGGCGCCCGGACGGCATCGTGCACGATACCGTCGGAAACCACGAAAACCCCCGCCAGACGGTCGCGCGGCAGATCGGCCAGCGAATCCTCGAGCGCGCCCATCAGGAGCGTGCCGCCATCATCAGGGTCATCGCCGATGCGGGCCTCGCGCAGTTCGACCCCCATTGCCTGCAGCCTTTCGCGCAGATGGGTGGCGGCTTCCTCGGCCTGTTCGGGGCGCGCGCCCAGCCGGTTCGAGCCGGTATCGTCATGCAGCAGCAGAACGATATCCTGCAGCGGCGAGCGCTCTTCGGTCTGCAGCGAGGGGTTGGCCAGCGCCGCCAGAAGCGCCGCCATGCCCAGCGCACGCAGCCACCAGCCGGCCAGCCCGCGCCAAAGCGACAGCGCCGTGATGGCCAGCATCAACCCGCCCAGCACCGCCAGCGCCAGCCAGGGCAGGAACGGGTCGAGCACGATCTGCGCACCGCTCAATGCGTTCATTGGCCCAGCCTTTCCAGCAATGCCGGCACATGCACCTGGTCGGATTTGTAGTTGCCCGAGAGCACATGCATGATCAGGTTGATGCCGAAGCGCATGGCCATCTCGCGCTGGCGCTCGCCGGTCATGCCGCGCCCGATGGGCACAAGCGGCAGGCCGCGCTCGTCCACCGCCCAGGCCGCCGCCCAGTCATTGCCGCCGATTACCACCGGCGTAACGCCGTCATTGAGGTTGCGAAACGGCATGCCCTCGGCACGCTCGGCCTCGGGCGGCGCGGCCTCGACCCAGACCTGGCTGCCGCTGTAGCGGCCGGGAAAATCGCCCAGCAGGAAGAAGGTGCGGGTGAGCACATGGTCATTGGGCACCGGCTCCAGCGGCGGGATGTCCAGCCCGGCGGCGATGGCCTGCAGCCGGCGCGCGGCGGGGGTTGTGCCGGTCAGCTCGGCGCGTTCGGCGTCGCGGGTGTCGAACAGGATCAGGCCGCCGCCGCGCAGATAGCGATTGATCCTTGCATAGCCCTCGGGCGTGGGGATCGGGCTTTCCTCGACCACCGGCCAGTAAAGAAAGGGAAACAGCGCCAGCTCATCGCTTTCCACATCGACACGCATGGGCGTGCCGGGCTCGACCGAGGTGCGGGTGAATAGAGCCTCGGAAAGGCCCCGCAACCCGGCATGGGCGATTTCGTCCACCCGTTCGTCGCCCGAGGACACATGCGCCAGCACCACCGATTCGGTGGCCTGCAACAGCCGCTCATCGACCGGCTGACGGCTGCTGGCGCTAGTCTCGGCGCGCGCCGGGGCCTCGGCCAGCGGCACCAGCGCCAACGCCAGCAACGCCGCACCCACGGGGCCCGCCCCCAGCCGCCCGGCCAGCGCCAGCGTGGCCAGCGCATCGGCCATCAGCGCCAGCGCGGCGGCGGAAAAGAACCAGCCGGCCAGAGGCTGCTCGGGGCGCTCGATGCCGCTTTCCAGCACCACGCCCGAGGGCCAGCTCGCCGGCTGCGGGCGGGTGCGCGGCCCGGCCACATTCAGCGCCACGCGTTGCGCGCCGCCGCTGTAAAGCCCCGGCACGGGCGCTCCCGGCTGCGGCTCGGCGGCATCGAGCGCCTCGCGCAGGGCGGGGCCGGGCACGGCGGGGCTATCCTCGGCGCGTTGCAGCCGGCCAAAGCCATCCAGCCGCGCCTCTTGCTGCCACAGGCTGTCGGCCAGTTCGGCGCTGTCGGGCAGCTGCCCGCGCGTGGAAACCGCGAGCCGTTCCAGCATGCGCACGAACAGCCCCGAGAGCGGCAGACTCGACCAGTCGGCCCCGGCGGTGACGTGAAACAGCACCACCTGCCCCTCGCCCAGCGCCCGGCGCGTGACCAGCGGTGTGCCGTCGGCCAGCTCGGCGATCGAGCGCTCGGAAAGGTCGGGGCCGGGCTGGGCCAGAACCTGTGCGCGCACCGTCACCTCGTCGGGGACGGCAAGGCCGGCAAAGGGCGTGCCCTCGCGAAACGGCGCCAGAAGGCGCGGCGCGCCCCAACTCATGGCACCGCCCACGGTGCGCCCTCCGGCGCGCAGCGTCACCGGCAAGAGCGGATCGTCAAGTGCGGCGCCGAAGGGCTGTTCGGCGCTGCGCTCTTCGGGCCCGGCGGCCAGGCGCGGCCCGGCAAAGCGCAGCAACAGCCCGCCTTGCTCGACCCATTCGGTCAGCGCCAGGCGCTCGCTATCGCTCAGCCCCGGCGCATCGCTGAGCACCACCACATCGGGCGCGGCGAGCAGCAAATCCTCGATGCCGCCGCCCTCGACCAGATCAGTACTCGGCGCGAGCGCCTGGCGCACGAAGTGCAAGGGCGTGAGCAGCGCCAACGCCTCGGTACCCTCGCGCACGCTCAAGAGCGCGACCTTGCGCCGACGCAGGCTGTCATCGGCCAGGCTGACCGAGGCCGGCCCGCGCGCGCCCTCGATCTGGAAGCGGGTGATGCGGTTGCGCAGCTCGGGCTGCAGGGAAAAGACGGCCTCGGCACTGTCGGCGCGGGTAGCGAATGCGAGCGGGGCGCGGGCCAGTTCGCGCTCGGTGCCGGCCGGGTCGCGGCCGATGGCGATGACATGCGCTTGGGCGGCCGGCAGCGCCTCGCCGGCGCGGCGGGCGGGCACGGTGACGCTGCCGCCCTCAAAACGCGCCGGCAGCAGCGCCAACACCGGGGTGTCGGTCTGGAACACACGCACCGGCCCGCGCGCTTGCAACTCGGCCAGCATTGCGGAGCGCCCCTCGCGCGCAAGCCCGTCGGATATCCACAGCGTTTCAAACGTATCGGGCAGGCTCTCCAGCCAGTCGGGCAACTCGGCGCCGGGCGCCACGGGCCGCGGTTGCAGCCCCGCCAGCCTTTCCTGCCAGTGCTCGGCGCCGCGAAAGGCCAGCGCCCCGCCCGAAGGTGGGTCGGTCAGGCGCACCAGCGCCACCGGGCGGCCGGCGCGGCGGGCATCGGTCAGCGCGCGCGAGACGCGCTCGGCCCGGCGCGGCCAGTCGCGGGCGCTGGCCCAGCTGGCATCCATCACCACCAGAAGCGGGCCCTCGCCGGGGCTGTCGGTGCGCGGGTTCAGCACCGGCCCGGCCAGCGCCAGGATCAGCGCCGCCAGCGCGGTCATGCGCAGCGCCAGAAGCCACCAGGGGGTGCGCTGGCTTTCGGGGTCGCGCTCACGCAGGCCCAGAAGCAGCGCGATGCCCGGAAAGCGCCGGCGCAGCGGCGCTGGCGGCACGGCGCGAAGCAGCCACCACAGCACCGGTAGCGCGATCAGCGCCGCCAGCACCGCCGGCGCGGCAAAGCCGATTGCGCCCAGCCCCACCATCAGCGCCCCCTTCCCCAGGCGGCGCCATGCGCATTGGCGATGGCCTGCCACAACCACAACAGCCCGGCCGCCGGCGGGCTGTCGCTGTGCAGCGTGGCAAAGCGCCAGCCCGCCGAATACGCCATGCGATCGAGCAAGTCCTTGCGCTCGGCCAGCCGCTGCCGGTAGGGGCCACGAAGATCGGCGGCGCGCAGCGTCTCGAAGCGCAGATGCCCGCTCATGCTTTCAAAGCGAGTGCGCCCATCGAAGGGAAACTCCTCTTCCGCCGGGTCGAGCATCTGAACCAGATACCCGCGAACATTGCGCGCCGCAGCCTGGGCGAGCGCCGCCTCGACCGGCGCCGGGTCACCGAGAAAATCGGAAAACAGCACGGCATGGCCGCCCGGCGGCAGCGCAGCCAGATCGGGCGCGCCATGCTCGGTGCCCGTGTTTGCTTCGGCGCCGGCTTCGGGCGCCGAAAGCGCCAGCGCCAGCGTGGTGGCTTGCGACTGGCCGCTGCGCGGCGGCATGTCGGGCCGGGCAAGGCCCACGCGCTCGCCCCCGCGCAGCAAAAGCAGCGCCAGCGACATGGCCAACAGCCGGGCGCGCGCGCCCTTGCTGTCGGCGCCCTTGCGGCTGGCGAAATCCATCGCCGCGCCGGGATCGACCCAAAGCGCCACCGCACGCGCCGCCTGCCACTCGGTCTCGCGCACGAAATGCTCGTCGCCGCGCGCCGAGCGGCGCCAGTCGATGCGGCGCAGCCCGTCGCTGCCGGCGGCGGGGCGGAACTGCCAGAACTCGGCGCCGTGGCCGGCGCGGCGGCGGCCATG
>JAFIEG010000135.1 GCA_020832665.1 Pararhodobacter sp.
CCGCGCCCCCGCCGCCGCGGGCGCCCGGCCCCCGTGCGGCGCGACTCCCCCCCCCCCGCCCGGCGGCGGGGGGCGGGGCGCTTCCGGCCCACCGCGCACCCGCCGGCCAGGGTGCGGGTTTCAGCGCTGGCGGCGCGCGCGCGAGCGTGCTAGCGCAGCGTCATGCTGGACGTTTTCATCCAGACCTTGCCTTTCTTTGCCGTCGTCGGCCTGGGTTGGCTGGCCGGGTGGCGCGGCTTTTTCCCGCCCGAGGCCACCGCCTGGCTGACGCGCTTTGTCTTCTATTTCGCGCTTTCGGCACTTCTGTTCAGCTTCGCCGCCAACATGTCGCTGGCCGATATCTTCGTGCCGCGCGCGGCGGCGGCCTATCTTTGGGGCACCTTCGTGATCTATGCGCTGGCGCTGGGCGTGGCATTCGCGCGCCGCCGCCCGCTGGAAGAGGCGGCGATGGAGGCGCAGGTGGCGGTGATCGGCAATACCGGCTTTCTGGGTGTGCCGATGCTGGTGCTGCTGCTGGGGCAGGAAGCCGCCGCCACCATCATTCTGGTGCTCATGATCGACATGATCGTGTTTTCCACGCTGCTGACGGTGATCGTTACCCTTGCCCGTCAGGGGCGGCTTTCGCCCGATCTGCCGCGCGTCATTTCGCTGGGGCTGTTGCGCAACCCGATGATCGTTGCCACCGTCGCCGGGCTGGGCTGGTCGGCCACCGGCTGGGCACTGCCCGGGCCGTTTGATGCCTTTCTGGTGCTGCTGGGCGCTGCAGCCACCCCTGGCGCGCTGTTTGCCATCGGCGCCAGCCTTGCCACCTCGCGCGCCGAGCGCCCGGCGGTTGCCGGCTGGCTGAGCGTGGCCAAGCTGGCGCTGCACCCGCTGGCGGTGGGGGTGGGGGCGTATTGGCTGTTCGCGGTCGAGCCCTTCGCTGCCATGGTGCTGGTGGCCGCCGCGGCGCTGCCGGTGGCGGGCAATGTCTATATCCTGGCGCAGCATTTCAACCTTGCCGTGGCGCGGGTTTCGGCCGCGATTCTGATCTCGACGGTGCTGAGCGTGCTGACCCTGCCGGCGGTCATTGCGCTGCTTTCTGGCTGAGGCGCGGCGAAATTCGCCCCCGCCAGGCGCTTGCAGCCCCTCGGGCGCCTTCCTATATAGCCCCCGAAACCGGATGTTGACGCTGGCGTGAAAGCGTGGTGTCCGGCTCATGGGATAGGGGCGGCGAAGCCTGAAGGGATCGGCGCCCCACGCAATCGCCGAAGGAAGAGGATAGCAACATGGCCAAAGTCATCGGCATCGATCTGGGCACCACGAACAGCTGCGTCGCCATCATGGAAGGCAGCCAGGCGCGGGTGATCGAGAATTCGGAAGGCGCGCGCACGACGCCGTCGATCGTCGGTTTCACCGAAAGCGAGCGGCTTGTCGGCCAGCCGGCCAAGCGCCAGGCGGTCACCAACCCCACAAACACCGTTTTCGCCGTCAAGCGCCTGGTCGGCCGCCGGCTGGGCGATGCCGAGGTGGAAAAGGACAAGAAGCTCGTTCCCTACAAGATCGTCGATGGCGGCAATGGCGATGCCTGGGTGGAAGTGCGCGGCGAGAAATACAGCCCCGCGCAGATCTCGGCCTTCATCCTGCAGAAGATGAAGGAAACCGCCGAAAGCTATCTGGGCGAGAATGTCACCCAGGCGGTGATCACCGTGCCCGCCTATTTCAACGACGCCCAGCGCCAGGCCACCAAGGATGCCGGCAAGATCGCGGGCCTTGAAGTGCTGCGCATCATCAACGAACCCACCGCCGCCGCGCTGGCTTACGGGCTCGACAAGAAGGAAGCCAAGACCATCGCCGTATATGACCTTGGCGGCGGCACCTTCGACATCACCATTCTGGAAATCGATGACGGCCTGTTCGAAGTGAAATCGACCAACGGGGACACCTTCCTCGGGGGCGAGGATTTCGACATGCGCATCGTCAACTACCTGGCTGACGAGTTCAAGAAAGAGCATGGCGTCGATCTGACCGGCGACAAGATGGCGCTGCAGCGCCTGAAAGAGGCCGCCGAGAAGGCCAAGATCGAGCTTTCCTCGTCGAGCCAGACCGAGATCAACCAGCCCTTCATCTCGATGGACCGCAACACCGGGCAGCCGCTGCACCTGGTGATGAAACTTACTCGCGCCAAGCTGGAAAGTCTGGTTGGCGATCTGATCGCCAGGTCGCTCAAGCCCTGCCAGCAGGCGCTGAAGGATGCCGGGCTGTCGAAGGGTGATATTGACGAGGTGGTGCTGGTCGGCGGCATGACCCGCATGCCCAAGGTCTTCGAGGAAGTGACCAAGTTCTTCGGCAAGGAGCCGCACAAGGGCGTCAACCCCGACGAGGTGGTGGCGATGGGCGCGGCCATTCAGGCCGGCGTGCTGCAGGGCGATGTCAAGGATGTGGTGCTGCTGGATGTGACGCCGCTTTCCCTGGGCATCGAGACGCTGGGAGGAGTGTTCACCCGGCTCATCGACCGCAACACCACCATCCCCACCAAGAAGAGCCAGGTTTTCTCGACCGCCGAGGACAACCAGGGCGCGGTGACCATCCGTGTCTTCCAGGGCGAGCGCGAGATGGCGGCCGACAACAAGCTTCTGGGCCAGTTCAACCTCGAGGGCATTCCGCCGGCACCGCGCGGCATGCCGCAGATCGAGGTGACCTTCGATATCGACGCCAACGGCATCGTCAATGTCTCGGCGCGCGACAAGGCCACCGGCAAGGAGCAGAAGATCACCATCCAGGCCTCGGGCGGGCTGAGCGATGACGAGGTCGAGCGCATGGTCAAGGAAGCCGAGGCCAATGCCGAGGCCGACAAGAAGCGCCGCGCGCTGGTCGAGGCCCGCAACCAGGCCGAAAGCCTGATCCATTCCACCGAGAAGTCGCTCGAGGAATACAAGGACAAGGTCGATCCGACGACGGTGGAAGCGATCGAGCTGGCCATCGCCGCGCTCAAGGAAACGGTCGAAGGCGAGGATGTCGACAAGATCAATTCCGGCATCAATAATGTCCGCGAGGCATCGATGAAACTGGGCGAGGCGATCTACAAGGCCCAGGCCGAGGCCGGCGAGAGCGCCGAGGCAGGCGAAGGGGCCGGCGAGGACGAGCCGCGCCCGGTCGATGATGATATCGTCGATGCCGATTTCGAGGATCTCGACGACGACAAGCGCCGCAAGTAAGGCAAGGCACAGGCAAGGCCCCGACCGGTGCGCCCGGTTCGGGGCCTCGCGTATCCAGACGGAGAGCCACGCATGGCAAAGCGGGATTTCTACGATGTGCTGGGCGTTTCGCGCAGCGCATCGGCAGAAGAGATCAAGAAGGCGTATCGCAAGAAGGCCAAGGAGCTTCACCCCGACCGCAATGCCGACAACCCCGATGCCGAATCGCGCTTCAAGGAGGTCAACGAGGCCTATGAGGCGCTCAAGGACCCTGAGAAAAAGGCCGCCTATGATCGCTTCGGCCATGCTGCTTTCGAGGGCGGCATGGGCGGTGGCGGGCGCGGGCCGGGCGCGGGCATGCATCCGGGCGCGGGCTTCAGCTCGACATTCTCCGATGTATTCGAGGATCTGTTCGGCGATTTCATGGGCGGCGCGCGTGGCGGCGGGCGCCAGCGCGCCAGTCGCGGCTCGGATCTGCGCTACAACATGCGCGTCACCCTCGAAGAGGCCTATTCGGGCACACAGAAATCGATCCGCGTGCCCACGCTTTCGACCTGCGATTCCTGCGATGGCACCGGCGCCGAGGGTGGTGCCGAGCCGGTGACGTGCCCCACCTGTTCGGGCATGGGCAAGGTGCGCGCGCAGCAGGGTTTCTTCACCATCGAGCGCACCTGCCCCACCTGCGGCGGGCTGGGCCAGATCGTCAAGAACCCGTGCAAGGCCTGCGGCGGCGCGGGGCGTGTGGAAAAGGAACGCACGCTCAGCGTGAACATCCCCGCCGGGGTGGAAACCGGCACCCGCATCCGCCTTTCGGGCGAGGGCGAGGCCGGGCTGCGCGGCGGGCCGGCGGGTGATCTCTACATCTTCATCGAGCTGCGCGAGCACCCGATCTTTCAGCGCGAGGGCCATGACCTTTATTGCCGGGTGCCGGTCAGCTTTGCGACCGCGGCGCTGGGCGGCGAGGTCGAGGTGCCCACCATCGATGGCGGGCGCTCGCGGGTGAAGGTGCCCGCCGGGGTGCAAAGTGGCAAGCAGCTGCGCCTGCGCGGCAAGGGCATGCCGGCGCTGCGCGGCGCCGGCACCGGCGACATGTTCATCGAACTGGTCGTGGAAACCCCGGTAAATCTGACCGCCCGGCAGAAGGAGCTGCTGCGCGAATTTGAAAGCCTGAGCGAGAACAACAACCCGGAGGGGTCGAGCTTCTTCAGCAAGGTCAAGAGCTTCTGGGACGGCATGACCGGTTGAGTACGCCCACAGACGGGGTGTTTGAGCGATCTGTTTGCAGCATCCGGCGCGGTGCCGGCTGCGCGTCACCGCTGCTGGCGGGCGTTGCCACGGGCACGCCTCACGGAGCGCCCTGATTAAAGCGTTTCAGGTTTAGACGGAAGCATAGCCTGCGTTCTTGAGGTAGTTG
>JAFIEG010000136.1 GCA_020832665.1 Pararhodobacter sp.
GCCCCTCGGCAGGCCAGAACAGGAGCGGGGACAGCATGGCAGAGGTCGAACGGAGGCCGCAGGCGGGTGAGCGGGGGGCGCGGATGCTGCGCACCGCGCTCGGCCCCGTCATCGCGCGGGCTCTGGAAGACCCCATGACCCTTGAGGTCATGCTCAACCCCGACGGGCGGCTCTGGATCGACCGGCTGTCCGAGGGGCTGTCCGACAGTGGCGCCACGCTCTCGCCCGAGGATGGCGAGCGGATCGTGCGGCTGGTGGCCCATCATGTCGGCGCCGAGGTCCATGCCGGGCGGCCGCGGGTTTCGGCTGAATTGCCGGGCACGGGCGAGCGCTTCGAGGGGCTCTTGCCGCCGGTCGTCACAGCACCCTGTTTCGCGATCCGCAAGCCCGCCGTCGCTGTCTTCACGCTTCAGGATTACGTCGCGGCCGGGATCATGACCGAGGCGCAGGCAAGCGCCTTGCGCGACGGGGTCGCCGCGCGGGCCAATATCCTCGTCGCGGGGGGCACCTCCACCGGCAAGACCACGCTGACCAATGCGCTGCTGGCCGAGGTCGCTCAAACCTCCGACCGGGTCGTGATCATCGAGGACACGCGCGAGCTGCAATGCGCCGCCCCGAACCTCGTGGCGCTGCGCACCAAAGATGGCGTCGCGACGCTCTCGGATCTCGTCCGTTCCTCGCTGCGCCTGCGCCCCGACCGCATTCCCATCGGCGAGGTGCGCGGGGCCGAGGCGCTGGACCTGCTGAAAGCCTGGGGCACCGGCCATCCGGGCGGGATCGGGACGATCCATGCAGGCTCTGCGCTCGGTGCCCTGCGCCGGATGGAGCAGCTGATCCAGGAGGCCGTGGTCACCGTGCCGCGCGCCCTGATCGCCGAGACCATCGACCTGATCGCCGTCCTGTCAGGGCGCGGCAGCGCGCGCCGCCTCACCGAACTGGCCCGCGTCACCGGCCTCGGCCCCGCGGGCGATTACCACCTCAGCCCGGCCGCCGCCCCGCCCGCAGCCCCCGAACCATCAGGAGATACCCCATGACCCGAACCCTCCACGGCCTTTGCCGCCAGGCCGCCCATGCCGCCACCTTCGCCTGCGTCAGCCTGATGCTTGCCAGCCCCGCCCGCGCGGCGGGCTCGTCCATGCCCTGGGAGGCGCCGCTCGAGGCGATCCTGCAATCGATCGAGGGGCCGGTCGCCAAGATCATCGCGGTGATCATCATCATCGTGACCGGCCTGACGCTGGCCTTCGGCGACACCTCCGGGGGCTTCCGGCGTCTGATCCAGATCGTCTTCGGCATCTCCATCGCCTTCGCGGCGAGTTCCTTCTTCCTGAGCTTCTTCAGCTTCGGCGGCGGGGCGGTGTTCTGATGGCGGGCGATTTCGAGCAGCTTGATGCCGTCCCCGGCTTCACCGTCCCGGTCCACCGCGCGCTGACCGAGCCGATCCTGCTCGCAGGTGCCCCGCGGGCCTTCGCGATCCTGAACGGCACGCTTGCGGGTGCCATCGGGCTCGGCCTGCAGCTTTGGGCTGCGGGCATCGCGATCTGGCTGATCGGGCATCTGCTGGCCGTCTGGGCCGCGCGGCGCGATCCGCTTTTCGTCGAGGTCGGACGGCGGCACCTGCGGCTGCCCGGCCATCTGGACGTCTGAGGGCACCGCCATGATGCACCTTGCCGAGTATCGTCGCAAAGCCGCCCGCCTCGCCGATTACCTGCCCTGGGCGGCGCTGGTCGCCCCCGGGGTGGTGCTGAACAAGGACGGCAGCCTGCAGCGCACCGCGCGCTTTCGGGGCCCGGACCTCGACAGTGCCGTCGCCGCCGAACTGGTCGCCGTGGCGGGCCGGATCAACAGCGCCTTTCGCCGCCTCGGCTCGGGCTGGGCGATCTTCGTCGAGGCGCAGCGCCAGCCCGCCGCCGATTATCCCGACAGCCGCTTTCCCGATCCGGCCTCGGCGCTGCTGGATGCCGAACGCCGTGCGGGTTTCGCCGATGAGGGCGCGCATTTCCAGTCGGCCTATTTCCTGACCTTCCTCTACTTGCCGCCGCCCGAAGAGACTGCGCGCGCCGAGACCTGGCTCTACGAGGGCCGCGAGACCCGGGGCATCGACGCTGGCGAGGTGCTGCGCGGCTTCATCGACCGCACCGACCGGGTGCTGGCGCTGTTCGACGGGTTCATGCCCGAATGCCGCTGGCTGGATGATTCTGAGACGCTGACCTACCTCCATTCCACCATTTCGACGCGCGCGCAGCGCGTCCGCGTGCCGGAAACCCCCGTCTATCTCGACGCGCTCCTGGCCGATCAGCCGCTGACCACGGGGCTCGAGCCCCGGCTGGGCGACGCACATTTGCGCATCCTGACGCTCTCGGGGTTCCCGACCGCCACCACACCGGGGATCCTCGATGAGCTGAACCGCCTGGCCTTCCCCTATCGCTGGGCCACGCGCGCGATCCTGATGGACAAGGTGCAGGCCACCCGCATGGTCGCGCGCATCCGCCGCCAGTGGTTCGCCAAGCGCAAATCCATCGCCGCGATCCTGAAGGAGGTCATGACCAACGAGCAATCGGCGCTGGTCGACAGCGATGCCGCGAACAAGGCCAGTGATGCCGACATGGCGCTGCAGGAGTTGGGCGCCGATGTCGCGGGGCTCGCCCATGTCACCGCCACGCTGATCGTCTGGGACGAGGACGCTCGCCGCGCCGACGAGAAGCTGCGGCTGATCGAGAAGGTCGTGCAGGGCCGCGATTTCACGGCGATGGTGGAGACGGTCAATGCCGTCGATGCCTGGCTCGGCTCGCTGCCCGGGCACCCTTACGCCAATGTCCGCCAGCCCCCGATCTCGACCCTGAACCTCGCCCACATGATCCCGCTTTCCGCCGTCTGGGCGGGGGAGGAGCGGGACCGGCATCTGGGCGGCCCGCCGCTTTTGTACGGCCGAACCGAGGGCTCCACACCCTTTCGTCTCTCGCTGCATGTCGGCGATGTCGGCCATACGATGGTCATCGGGCCGACCGGGGCGGGCAAATCCGTGCTGCTCGCGCTCATGGCGCTGCAGTTCCGCCGCTATCCGGGGGCCCAGGTCTTCGCCTTCGACTTCGGCGGCTCGATCCGGGCCGCAATCCTCGCCATGGGCGGGGACTGGCATGATCTCGGGGGTGATCTGACCGAGGGGGCAGAGGCCGAGGTCTATCTGCAGCCATTGGCACGGATCGACGAGGGGACGGAACGCGCCTGGGCCGCAGGCTGGATCGCCGCGATCCTTGGCCGCGAGGGCGTCACCGTCACGCCCGAGGTGAAGGAGCATCTCTGGACCGCGCTCACCTCGCTCGCCTCGGCCCCCATCGGGGAACGCACGATCACCGGCCTTGCGGTGCTGCTGCAATCCTCCGATCTCAAGCAGGCGCTGCGCCCCTATTGCCTCGGCGGCCCGCATGGGCGGCTCCTCGACGCCGAGATCGAGGATCTGGGCACCGCCCCGGTTCAGGCCTTCGAGATCGAGGGGCTGATCGGCACCGCCGCCGCCCCCGCTGTCCTGTCCTATCTCTTCCACCGCATCGGCGACCGGCTGGATGGCCGCCCGACGCTTCTCATCATCGACGAGGGCTGGCTCGCGCTCGATGACGAAGGCTTCGCGGGCCAGCTGCGCGAATGGCTGAAGACGCTGCGCAAGAAGAACACCGCGGTGATCTTCGCGACCCAGTCGCTGAGCGACATCGACGCCTCCGCCATCGCGCCCGCGATCATCGAGAGCTGCCCGACGCGGCTGCTGCTGCCCAATGAACGCGCCATCGAGCCGCAGATCACCGCGATCTATCGCCGTTTCGGGCTCAATGACCGCCAGATCGAGATCCTCGCCCGCGCCATGCCGAAGCGCGACTACTACTGCCAGTCGCGGCGCGGCAACCGGCTCTTCGAGCTGGGCCTCTCTGAGGTCGGCCTCGCGCTCTGCGCCGCCTCCTCCAAGACCGATCAGGCCCAGATCGCCGCGACCCTCGCCGAGCATGGCCGCGACGGCTTCCTCGACGCCTGGCTGCGCGCGCGTGGCGCGGGCTGGGCTGCCGATCTGATCCCGGATCTGCCGAACCTCGTGACGGACGCGCCGTCGCCAGCGCCGGACCAAGACCCCAACCCCCAACCCGAAGAGGAGACCCAAGCATGACCCGCATCACCCATCTCGCCAGCGCCTCGACCCTCGCGCTGGCCCTCGTCGCCCCGATGGGCGTGACGATCCTCGTCCCCAGCCCCGCGCAGGCCTTCCTCAGTGGCTTCGGCCGGATCGTCTACGACCCGAGGAACCACGCCGAGAACATCCTCTCGGCCGCCCGCGCCATGGAGCAGATCAACAACCAGATCACCCAGCTGCAGAACGAGGCGCAGATGCTGATCAACCAGGCCCGCAACCTCGCGAGCCTGCCGCAGTCCTCGCTCGCCGCGCTCCAGCAGAATGTCGAACGCACCCGCCAGCTTCTGTCTGAGGCGCAGAACATCGCCTTCGACGTCCAGGCCATCGACCGGATGTTTCAGGAGCAATACGGCGGCACCGCCATGGCCGC
>JAFIEG010000137.1 GCA_020832665.1 Pararhodobacter sp.
CCGCCCCCCCGGGCGGGCGCTTCGCTTCCGCCCGCGGTCGGTCGCTGCCCGTGCCGGCATGAACCGAACGCCACAACATGATCGCGCCGAGCGCCGCGCGATCGGAGCAACGGCTTCAAGGACATCGTGGAAGGCGCCAACGCATTCTCGGATCTTGCGGCGAAACCTGTCACGCGTGCTCTCTCCTCACCCCTGCCGGCGCTTGAGCAGCCAGGCCGTCAGAACCCAGTAGACCCCTGTCGCCAGCAAGATGGTGGTGGCGCGCTGTTCCAGGCCGACGCTGCGCTCGAATGCGACATCCAGAACCATGCCGATCAGCAGGAAAACCACGGCAAACAGCGCCGCCTGCTTCCATGTCGCGCCGATAGCCTGGCCCCAGCTCACCCGACCGACCCTTCCAGCGAGATCGCCACCAGCGCCTGCGCCTCCATGGCGAATTCCATGGGCAGCGCCTGCAGCACCTCGCGGCAGAAGCCGTTGACGACAAGCGCCACCGCCTCTTCCTCGTCCATCCCGCGCGAGCGGCAATAGAAAAGCTGGTCGTCATCGACCTTGGATGTCGTTGCCTCGTGCTCGACGCGCGAGGTGGAATTCTTGACCTCGATATAGGGCACGGTATGCGCGCCGCAGCGATTGCCGATCAGCAGGCTGTCGCATTGCGTGTAGTTGCGCCCGTTCGCCGCGCGCGGATGCATGCTGACCAGCCCGCGATAGGTGTTCTGCGCGTGCCCAGCCGAGATGCCCTTGGAGACAATGCGCGAGCGGGTGTTCTTGCCCAGATGCACCATCTTGGTGCCGGTATCGGCCTGCTGCCAGTTATTGGTAATGGCGATCGAGTAGAACTCGCCCGAACTGTCATCGCCGCGCAGGATGCAGGAGGGGTATTTCCAGGTGATCGCCGAGCCGGTTTCAACCTGCGTCCACATCACCTTGGCACGGGCCTCGCGGCAATCGGCGCGCTTGGTGACGAAGTTGTAGATACCGCCCACGCCATCTTCATCGCCCGGATACCAGTTCTGCACGGTGGAATACTTCACCTCGGCATCTTCCAGCACCACGATTTCCACCACCGCGGCGTGCAGTTGATGGGTATCGCGCTTGGGCGCGGTGCAGCCTTCCAGATAGCTGACATACGAGCCCTTGTCGGCAATGATCAGCGTGCGCTCGAACTGGCCGGTGTTTTCGGCATTGATGCGGAAATAGGTGGAAAGCTCCATCGGGCAGCGCACGCCGGGAGGCACATAGACAAAGGAGCCATCGGTAAACACCGCCGAATTGAGCGTGGCGAAATAGTTGTCGCTGACCGGCACCACCGAGCCCAGATACTTCTTCACCAGTTCGGGGTGTTCACGGATGGCCTCGGAAATCGAGCAGAAGATCACCCCGGCCCGGGCCAGTTCATCCTTGAAAGTGGTGCCCAGGCTGACCGAATCGAACACCGCATCGACAGCCACCCTTCGGCCTTCGGCGGGGGCTTCATCGGCGCCTTCGACACCGGCCAGCACCATCTGTTCCTTCAGCGGAATGCCCAGCTTGGCATAGGTTTCCAGCAGCTTCGGGTCCACATCGTCAAGCGATTGGGGCTTGTCCACCATGCTCTTGGGCTTGGCGTAGTAATACTGCTCCTGATAGTCGATCGGCGGAATGTCGAGCATCGCCCAGTCGGGCGCTTCCATCTGCTGCCAGCGCCGATAAGCCGCCAGCCGCCAGTCGGTCATCCATTCCGGCTCGCCGTTCTTTTTCGAGATCAGGCGCACGATATCCTCGTTCAGCCCCTTGGGGGCGAACTCCATCTCGATATCGGTTTCCCAGCCATGCTTGTACTTGCCGGCCATGGAGCGCACGGTCTCGACCGTCTCGCGGTCCACGCCTTCGCGGATTTGCATCGTGTTTTCCAAAGCTGCCATTTTCTTCATCATCCCGTTATCATGCCGTGGCCGGGTGCGCATCCCCCGGACCGAGCCGGGCAAGCGCCCGTTTGCGCGCCTGGCCGAAGGCTTCGGCAAAGCGCAGCACGTCCTCGCGCGTCACGCCCGGGCCCAGTGACACCCGCAGCGCCGATCCTGCCGCGCGCGCATCCATGCCCATCGCGCTCAGCACCCGGCTGGCCGTCACCTTGCCCGAGGAACAGGCCGAACCCGCGGAAACCGCGAAACCGGCCAGATCCATCGCCATCACCTGGCTTTCCCCCTTCCAGCCGGGGGTGATCAGGCAGACGGTGTTGGGCAGGCGCGCCGCGCCCTTGCCAAGGCAGATAATCCCCGGGCAGGCGGCTTCCAGTGCCTTTTCTAGAATATTTCTAATCTCGGCAACCTGTTCCCAGACCCCATCGACAAGATCGCGGGCGGCGGCCTCGGCCGCGGCGGCAAAACCGGCGATGCCGATCCCGTTCTCGGTGCCCGCGCGCCGGCCCATCTCCTGCCCACCGCCCTTGATCTGCGCGGCCACATCCAGCCCCCGGCGCAGGATCAAGGCACCCACCCCGGCCGGCCCACCCAGCTTGTGCGCCGAGGCCAGAGCCATGTCGCAGCCCGCCCAGTTGAAGGCCACCGGCAGCTTGCCGAAAGCCTGCGTCATGTCGCACACCGCCAGCCCCTCGGGCAGATCCTGCACAATGCCGGTTTCGGAATTGGCCAGTTGCAGCGCGCTGATGGCGGGCTCGGCCACATTGACGCGGCCCTTTGCATCGACCGGCACATCGACCCGGCACCAGGCAGCCACCGCATCATGCTCGATGCCCGCGCACTGCAGCCCGCGCCCGGCGCAGGCCAGCGCTGCCGCCTCGGTGGCGCCCGAGGTAAAGACGATATCGGCCCCCTCGCCCCCCAGCGCGGCGGCCAGTTGCGCCCGCGCGCGCTCGATCAGCGCGCGCACGGCGCGGCCTTCGGCATGCACGGCGCTGGCGTTGCCCGTGACATCCATAGCCGCCACCATCGCCGCGCGGGCCTCGGGTCTGAGCGGGGCCGAGGCGTTCCAGTCCAGATAAAGCCGGCTCACGCCTGCACCCGGAACAGGCCGGGCACCGCCGGGCAGGGCTTGAGCGCGTTGCCGGCGACATCGGCAAGCGTGGTCTGGTGAAGGAAGACATAGACCTGCGCCGACAGCCCCTCCCACAGCCGGTTGGTCAGCGACTGCGCCTGGCTGCCGGAAACCCCTCCCGAGGCCCCGGCCCCCTTTTGCAGCGCATTCACGGTTTCCTCGACGGCCTCCAGCACATCGGCAACGCGAATCGCATCCGCCGGCCGCGCCAGCCGGTAGCCGCCGCCCGGGCCGCGCACCGATTCCACCAGCTTCGCCCGACGTAGCTTGACGAAAAGCTGTTCCAGATAGGCCAGCGACACATTCTGGCGTTTCGCGATCTCGGCCAGCGAAACATGCGTGCCCGGCGCGCTGCGCAGGATCAGCGCCAGATCGACCATCGCCACCATCGCATAGCGCCCCTTCGTGGAAAGCTTCATCGCCACACCTCCGCGCCACAGTCGGGCCAGCCCGTTTTCGCCCCTGAAACAAACCCCGAATCCGGCCTGGGCCCCTGCTTCGTGGCAGCAAAAACATTGACGCGCGCATACCGGTCGCTTAACTGCATCCCGCCCGTCTCGATTCCGCGCAGCCCGGCATCGTGCCGGGCTCAGCAAGTTAGAATAATTCTAGGTTTGCCGACTTCTTTCGTCAAGTATAGGAAGTCGCCGCACCAGACAAGATGTCAGGAAGTCAGCCTCGCCATGCCAGAAGTCATCTTTCCCGGTCCCGAAGGCCGTCTGGAAGGCCGCTATCACCCGCAGCCTAACCGCGATGCCCCGATCGCCATCATCCTGCACCCGCATCCACAATTCGGGGGCACGATGAACAACAAGGTTGTCTACAACCTGCATTATGCCTTTCATGGGCTGGGCTTTTCGGTGCTGCGCTTCAATTTCCGCGGCGTCGGGCGCAGCCAGGGCGAGTATGATCAAGGCGTGGGCGAATTGTCCGACGCCGCCTCGGCGCTCGACTGGCTGCAGGCTCAGAACCACAACAGCCGGCATTGCTGGGTGGCGGGCTTCAGCTTCGGCGCCTGGATCGGCATGCAGCTCTTGATGCGCCGGCCCGACATCACTGGCTTCATCTCGGTGGCACCGCCAGCGAACATGTATGATTTCAGCTTCCTCGCCCCCTGCCCGGCCTCGGGGCTGATCATCAACGGCACCGCCGACCGCATCGCCCCGCCCGAGGATACCGCCTCGCTGGTCGCCAAGCTGCGCGAGCAGAAGGGCATCACCATCAGCCATGAGCAGATCGAGGGCAGCGACCACTTCTTCCGCGACGAAGAGGCGCATATGCAGCCGATGCTGGAGACGGTCACCACCTATGTCCGCCGCCGCCTGACCGAAGTCACGCGCTGAGCAGACGAAGCGCAGCGCCGGCCCCCGGGCACCCCGCGCCCGCCCCCAGTATAGGCCCCGGGGGGGGGCAGCCCTGCCAAGCCACGCC
>JAFIEG010000138.1 GCA_020832665.1 Pararhodobacter sp.
GCGCTCCGCGCGACACAAGAAAAGCAAGAAAATCACGCAAATATATGATATTGTTTACATAAATCTTGAATTGCAGGAATTCGCCTCGTTCGCTACTATCCCATAGTAGCGTATTTTATAACTTTGGATAACACATCATGCGCAACGTGGTCATTGGCTTCCTCGGCACGCAACTCGATCGCGGCAAACGGCGCGGATGGAGGCCATCCGTCCAACTTTGCGCGCATGATGGTTTTGGCGTTGATCGGCTGGAATTGATCCATGATGGGCGTCATTACCATCTGGCCTGCCAAGTCGCGGCAGATATCGCACGCCTCTCATCTGAAACCGAAGTCAGGCTGGTCCAGATTGATCTGGCCGATCCGTGGGACTTCCAGGAAGTCTATGGCAAGCTCTATGATTTCGCGAAGGATTACGGCTTTGACGAGGATCGCGAGCGCTATCACATCCACCTGACCACCGGCACGCATGTGGCGCAGATCTGCTGGTTCCTGCTGACTGAAAGCCGTCACATCCCGGCGCGACTGATCCAGACCGGCCCACCGCGCGATGACAAGACAGCCAATGGCACACTCGATATCATCGACCTTGATCTGGCGCGCTACAATGCCCTGCAACGCCGGTTCGAAGCGGCGGCGCGCGAACATTCCGCGCTGTTGCTTGGTGGCGTGGAAACGAAAAGCCCCGAGATGCTGGCGCTTGCCGCAGAACTTGATCTGATCATCAGCCATTCCGATGCGCCGATCACGCTTGTGGGCGAAGCTGGCACGGGCAAATCAGTCCTTGCCGCGCGGCTGCACGAGTTGAAGCTGATCCGCAGACGCGTGAAAGGACGGCTGGTTAGCGTGAATTGCGCCACACTGCGCGGAGATGCCGCCCTCGCGGCGCTTCTGGGCCAGCGGCGCGGCATGGCCGGGCAAGAGCGCGCGGGACTGCTGCGTGAGGCGGATGGCGGCGTGCTGCTTCTGGATCGTGTGGACGAACTCGCACCTGATCTTCAGGCCGCGCTTGTGCAGGCCGTCGAGACTGGGCGCTATTACCCTGTTGGTTCGGATGCCGAGGTGACAAGCAGGTTTCATCTGATTGCCACAACTTCCCAAGACCCCGGAGCCGCAGTTGCCAGCGGGGCGATGCGCCCTGAACTGGCCGCGCTCTTGTCGCAATGGGCCCTGCGTTTGCCCCCGTTGCGGGTGCGAAAATCTGACATACAGGCATGCTTGCTTCACTTGATTGCCGAAAGCGAGCACAACCTTGACCGTAAGACGGGCTTCAACACGGATGCCCAAGATGCCTATCTGCGTTTCGCAACAAGCCCCGCAACGCGCTGGCCCGGCAATTTGCGGGACTTGCGCGCCTCGGTTCACCGCATGGCAACGCTGGCGGAACGCGGACGCATCACACTGCGGATGGTGCAGGCCGAGATCACGCGCCTACGCGCGCAATGGGCATCGGCGCATACCGACCCTGACGCGGCGCTCTTGGCAGAGGTGCTGACAGATTCCGACGCGCTGGATGAATTCGACCGCGCGCAGCTTGCCGCCGTGCTGCGCGCTTGCCGCGAAAGCGCCAGTATGTCGGCAGCAGGAAGGCGACTCTTTGCCGCTTCACGTCAGAGCAAGACCAGCCAGAATGATGCAGACAGGCTGCGCAAGTATCTTGCTCGTTTCGGTTTGGACTGGGCGAAAGTGCAGCTGGACTTGTAGCGGAAGCTGAATTGCTATGCGACTCGCCTGTAGAAGCTAAGAAACGGCGGCTGATCGAAGAGTTGGGACTCTTGTTTCTTTAGTGACAGCTCAGTGGACAAATCGGGTGGGTGTCCGGCTTGCCCAGCATCGACGCAATGCAAGACGGAAAATGCTGTGGGCCGCACGAATGGCCGGTTCGATGATGCCGCACTGCACCATGCAGGCATGGTTGAAAGGCTGTAAGGGCCGGACATGCCGATACGGGGATCCCTTTGATTGCTTGGAAGGGTGTCGAATCCAACGGCTATGACGCTTCGCAATTTTGCTGCGGCAGCCCAAGTTCAAGAGCCACGAAGCGTTTCAGATGCTCTGCGGCCTGGGCCCGGTCCACCCTGGGCAACCCTGTGAGCACGAAACCGACCAGCCCGTCATGAAACGCAAGGATGCGCAGAGCCGCGGCGCGGGGTGCGGGGCAGTGCCATTGGCCGTTAGCTGCGCCCTGTTCCAGAATGGCTGCCAGTTCGTCCAGAATACCCTCGGCGCAGCCCTCGGCCGCGCGCGCCATGTCAGGGTCGGACATGGCAAGGTCGGTCACCTCGATCCAGAGCCGCCACAGGGGGTCGGCGTCTTCGCCAAAAGCGCGGGCCAGAAAGACATCAAGCTGCCGGTCCGGCGTCGGTGCATCGGGCACGACGCGGTCGATTTCGGCCCAGAGGGCCTGCGCCGCCGCAAGGGCGCGAAGCTCGCCCCATTTGAAATAGTGGTTCAAAAGCCCGATGCCAACGCCAGCGCGGGCGGTGACATCGCGCGTGCGCACAGCCGCAACGCCGTGTTCGCGGATCAGGTCCGCAGCTGCGGACAGAATGGCGGTGCGGCGATCAGTGGTCATGCTTGTCGATATATCACCGGTTGAGCACATGCTCAATGCTTGATACATTGAGCATGTGCTCAGTCAGGAATCACCCCATGCCCCGTTCGTCTTCTGTCGATGTGCTGCGCGGCTTTGCCCTTCTGGGCATCGGCATCGTCAACCTGCCGCATCTGGCACTGCCCATGGCAGCGGCGCTTGCCTCACCCGAGGGCACGCTGGATCTGATCGCCAAGGGAATTGTCGGCCTGCTGTTCGAGGGCAAGTTCTTCGTCCTGTTTTCCTTCCTGTTCGGCTGGGGGTTCGGCGTGCAACTGGCCTCGGCTGCACGCGCCGGGGTGCCTGCCGGGCAGCAATACCGGGCGCGTCTGATCGCGCTGGCGCTCTTCGGGGTCGCGCATGCGGTGCTTGTCTTTCATGGTGACATCCTCGTGGCTTACGCCGTGCTGGGTGCCGGGCTTTGGGGCCTGCGCGATGCCACGCCGCGACGCCTTGTCCGGATTGCAGCGGCGATGGTGCCGTTGGCCGCGCTTGCTTTCGCAGCGCTCGCACACTTGGACGCGTCCGCCGAAGACCTGGCGCAAGGCACCATGGACCTGAGCGGGCTGGGGTATCAGGGCAGCTTCCTTGATGCGGTGGCGCAGCGGCTGGCCGACTGGCCCATCGCCTTGGTGGTTGTGGTGCTGTTCAACGGACCACTGGCCTTCGGGGCCTTCTGTCTGGGCCTTGCCGCACAGAAGGCCGGGTTTTTCGAGCCCGCGTCGCCTGTGCAAGACGCGCTTGCCGCCCGGGTCCCGGTGCTGCTGGCCGTAGCCCTGCCGGCCAATGCCCTGTATGCGGCGGCGACCCTGGGGCTGCTGCCGCCGGGCTGGCCCACGACACTCGGCTATGCGGCGCTTGCGCTTGGCGCCCCGACCTTGGCCACGGTCTATGTCGTCGCGGTGCTGCGCCTGACGCCACGGCTGTGTCTCTTGGCCCCGGCCGGGTCGATGCCGCTGACGGGCTATGTCGCGCAGGGGCTGCTGGCCGGGGCGCTGTTCCACGGCTGGGGGCTTGGACTGTTCGGCACGCTTGGCAACGCAGCCCTTATGGGTATGGCCTTTCTGATCTGGGGGGCTGTCACGATCGCGGCCATACTCTGGCGGCGGCAGTGGGAGCGCGGCCCCCTCGACGCCGCCCTGCGCGCCGTGGTCAGACGATTGGGCAGGTCCGCCTCTCGAATGTGAGGAGCCACCGGGACAAATGCATCCCCGCATACGAATGGAGATTGCTGCATAAAGCACGAACGGCTGCTTCGATAACGCCGCACCGCAATACTCAGTTAACGCTGACCGGCATAAGAGGCCTTCCCTGTTGATGCTGCCATCGCTTTCGAATCGGGCGGATTGCGGATTGTCACGTTGCGGCATGGCGCTCGCAGCATTCTGCAAGAGCAGACATAGCTGCCCGAGGTGCCCCTCGCACCCAGGGTGCCGATGATCGGCCTCAAGGCGCATCCCGTAGCGCGCAGAGGTCATCCATCCGCGCAGTCAAGAAGAGTGCTTCGGCGCGTGTCGGGGCGATGGCGATGGCGTGGCGGTAGGCATCGATCGCGGCGGGCGTGTTTCCGGTTTTCGCCAGCAGGGCGGCGCGGGCGGCGTGGAAGGGTTGGTAGTCAGCCAGATCAACCAAGGCCTCGACCAGCGCCAGACCGCGCGCGGGGTCGCCTGCCTCGGCAATCGCCACGGCGGCATTCAACTGGACCACGGGCGTCGGCTCAAAGCGCAACAGCGCACCATAAAGGGCTGCGATCTGTGGCCAGTCGGGGGCGGGGTCGGCCATCTGGCAATCGGCAATCGCGGCCTTGATCTGGAACGGGCCGGGGCGG
>JAFIEG010000139.1 GCA_020832665.1 Pararhodobacter sp.
CGCCCCCCCGGGCGGGCGCTTCGCTTCCGCCCGCGGTCGGGCACTGCCCGTGCTTGCGGTACCCCGACTCTGCAAAACGCCAAGATCGCGCTAGGGCGCGTCGCGTTTGACCGGACTCATCCAGTTCCGAACAGAGGGCATGCGGCCGCCCGAGGTGGGCGCGAATGCGCCCGCCTGTGGGGCGGGCGGGCGCATGCCCAGGCCGCTTGCGGCCCGGGCGGGATGAAACCGATCAAACGCGACATGCGCTAATGGAGGGGATCGCACCCCCCTGCCGCAATCGCGCCGCGGAAAAACGGCGGGGCGGCGAGTTGCCCCGCCGCCCCTTGCGTTTTGCATCGGCTCAAGCCTCGCCTCAGCCCTGCGCCGCCAGCTTCTCGATCATGTCGCGAAACTGCGGCACCTGGTAGCCGTATCGCGCACCGGCCGCGACCAGTTCGTCGGTCGGCCTGCGCCCGGCCAGCGCCAGCGCCCAGACGATCGACGAGCGGTTGCCCGAGGCGCAATAGGCCAGCACCTTGCCCGGCGCGCTGTCGATGGCCGCGCGCTGCGCCTCGACATTCTCCATGGTCAGCGCGCCGCCCACCACCGGGTTGACCACCAGCGATATGCCGGCCGCCTCCAGCGCCGGGCGCAGCGCCTCGGCGTGTAGTTCGGGCGGGATCTCGGCATCGGGGCGGTTGTCGATGACGGTGGTGAAACCGGCTTCGGCGATTGCCGCAATGTCCTCGGGCGCGATCTGCGGGCTGACGGCATAGCCGTCGTCAAGGGGTCTGATATCCATCTTCATGCCCTCCTTTCAGGGCTGGTGCCGGGGCCGCGCTCAGCGCAGCGCCAGCGCCATGTTGTCCATCCGCTGGCGCAGGGCGGGTGCCAGCAACATGCCCAAGATCATCGCCACCAGGAAGACGAGGCCACCAAGCCCGCCCCAGCTGATCGAGGCGACCGCCGGACCCGGGCAAAGGCCCACAAGCCCCCAACCCATGCCGAACAGCACCGAGCCCACCACCAGGTTGCGGTCGATCTCGCTGCCCGGCTTGCCAGGGAAATTGCCGCCCAGCGCCGGGCGCGCGCGCCGCGCCGCCACGTTCCAGGCAATCGCCATGGGGATGATCGCGCCGCCCAGCACGAAGGCCAGCGTCGGGTCCCAGTCGCCGAAGATGTCGAGCCAGCCCTGAACCTTGACGGTGTTGGTCATGCCCGAGACCAGCAGCCCGGCGCCGAACAAACCGCCGGCGATGAGTGCGAAGAGATTGCGCATCATGTCAGATCACTCCCAGAAGATGGCGGAACACGACAACCCCTATGCCGCCGGCCAGAAGATAGAACACCGTCGCACCGATACCGCGCAGCGAAAACCGCGAGATGCCGCAGACGCCGTGGCCCGAGGTGCAGCCATTGGCCACGCGCGAGCCGATACCCACCAGCAAGCCTGCGGCCACGATGATTACCAGATTGTCGGTGATGTTGGTGCTTACCTCGACATTGTAGAGCGGGCGCATGAGCGCCGGCACGGCGATCAGCCCGGCAACAAAGGCCAGCCTTTCGGGCCAGGTGCCCCATCCGGAGCGGTCGACCAAACCGCCGACAATTCCCGAGGCGCCCATGATCCGCCCGTTCACGAGCAGGAACATCGCCGCCGCGGAACCGATCATGAGCCCCCCGACGAGGCCCCAAATCCAGTCCATTTCCATGATCTTCATTTCCCGTTTTGATTGGTTGCCGGCTTGAAGCCGGCTTCAAGAAACCATGCCCGCCGTAGCGGGCATGGCAATCACGCGCGCCTGCGCCAGGGCGCTCAGAGCTTGTCCACCGGCACCTTGAGATAGCTCACGCCGTTATCCTCGGGCGGGGGCATCTGGCCGGCGCGCATGTTCACCTGCAGCGACGGGATGATCAGCCGCGGCATCGCCAGCTGGCTGTCGCGCGCGGTGCGGGCGCTGACGAAATCTTCCTTCGACTTGCCCTCGCCGACATGCTTGTTCAGCCGCTTCTGCTCGCCGACGGTGGTTTCCCAGGCGTAGTCATCGCGCCCTTCGGCCTTGTAGTCATGGCCCACGAAGATGCGCGTCTCGTCGGGCAGCGCCATGATCTTCTGGATCGAATCCCACATCGTGTCGGCCGAGCCGCCGGGAAAGTCGCAGCGTGCGGTGCCGAAATCGGGCATGAACAGCGTGTCGCCCACGAAGGCGGCATCGCCGACGACATAGGTCAGACAGGCCGGCGTGTGGCCCGGCGTGTGCATCACATCACCGCGCAGCTGGCCGATATGGAAGCTGTCGCCCTCCTTGAACAGCGCGTCGAACTGGCTGCCGTCGCGCTGGAACTCGGTGCCCTCGTTGAACACCTTGCCGAAGGTATCCTGAATGATGCGGATATTCTCGCCGATGGCGATCTTGCCGCCGAGCTTTTCCTGGATATAGGGCGCCGCCGAGAGGTGGTCGGCATGGACATGGGTTTCGAGCAGCCATTCGACCTCGAACCCCTTTTCACGCACGAAATCGATCACCGCATCGGCCGAGCGGGTGTCGGTCCGGCCCGAGGCGTAGTCGAAATCGAGCACCGAATCGACGATGGCCACTTTCGACGAGGACGGATCGCGCACGACATAGGTGACGGTGAAGGTGTCTTCGTCGAAGAAGGCAAAGACTTCAGGTTTCATGGCTCTCACTCCAATGCTGTTGCTGGGGGCAATATAGCAAGACAAAATCATATTGCAAGTTTTGAATGCGTAATTCCCCCGAGAAAAACGCCTTGACCTGAATCATGTTTTCTTCCGGCGCCACTGCGCTAGGCTGGCGGTGAAACGCAGGAGGCCAGGATGACACCGCTTACCACCGGAACGCTGCCCAACTCCAAGCTTGCCCGGCGCAAGGCCCAGCTCATCGCCAGGCTGAAAGAGCTTGATGTGCGGCTGCACGAGATCGAGGACGAGTTCCTGGCGCATCAGGCCAAGGACTGGGAGGAAATGGCCACCGAGCGCGAGCAGGACGAGGCGCTGAACGCGCTGGGCGAGAAGGGCTTGCGCGAGATTCGCATGATCAGGGCGGCGCTGGCGCGTATCGAGGAAGGCGAATACGGGTTCTGCACGAAATGCGGCGTCCGCATTCCCGACGCACGGCTCGACATCCTGCCCGCCACGCCCTTCTGCCCGGTCTGCGCGCGCTGAGCGGCAAGGCTGCAGGTTGGGCAGATTGCCCACCTACCCTGCTCCCCACAGCACCGCAAATGTGCAGCGCCCGCCCTACGGGGCCGCTGCCGCTTCCTCGGCCTCGATCATGCGCGCCAGCCGGGTGCGAAAGCGCAGCGGGCCCAGATCGATGGCGAGGTCAAGATTGGGGTTTTGCATCGCATCCATGCCCCTTTGCACCGCCTCCAGCACCTGACGGTCCTCGTCGAAGGCAGCGCGCACCGAAGCCGCGAAGCGCGCCGACACATCCTCGTCGCCCGGCGCGAAGTTGCGCATCTGGAACCAGTAATAGCGCGTCTCGGTGGCGCTGACCGGGGTCATGAAATTGTAGCTGTCCATGATGAAGGCATCTGCGTGCAGCGCCCTTCCCTCGCCGCCCGTTCCCGCCGGGGTGAAGATGGCGCGGATGATGGCATGGCTGGGCCAGTGCACCTCGTAATGCTGCTTGCGGTCGCAATTGCCCGAGAATGTCAGATAGGGCGCATAGAAGGGCGCGGGCGGAGTATCCATCAGCCAGCGCGAGACGGTGACGCCCTTCTCGTGCACATCGGTCTGCAACGCCACCTCATCGGTGCCGGCGCCGCCGAACGAGCCCTGATGCACCCAGGCGACATGGCTTGGGTCAAGCAGGTTGTCGGTGACGTATAGATAGTTGCATGCCACATGCATCGAATCGCCGCGATTGACGCCCCATGCCGGATTGTCCCAATGCGCCACCTCGATGATCTTCGCCGGGTCGGCCAGGGCCGGATCGCCCATCCACAGCCAGACCAGCCCGTAGCGTTCCACCGCGGGGTAGGATTTCACGCAGGCGCGGTGCGGGATGCGCTCGGCGCCGGGCACGCGCGTGCAGGTGCCCGCGGCATCGAAGGTCAGCCCGTGATAGCCGCATTCCACCTCGTCGCCCTTCAGCCTGCCCATCGACAACGGCAGCTTGCGGTGCGGGCAGGCATCTTCCAACGCCACCACCTGCCCGGCCGTTGAGCGGTAAAGCACCACCGGTTCGTCCAGCAGGCGGCACGGGGTGAGCGAGCGGGTGATCTCGTGATCCCAGGCGGCGACATACCAGGCGTTTTTCAGAAACATGGCGTTGGCTTTCCATCAGGTGGGGTTCGGGGGCACGGGCAGCGACCGGCCCGCAGGGCCGCGTTGGGGGTATTAGCCCCCCCACACCCGGGGGGGCCCCGATCCTGGCATAAGCAGTCTGTTCAACGGCGTCCGCGAGTGC
>JAFIEG010000140.1 GCA_020832665.1 Pararhodobacter sp.
CGCCGCGCGGCCCGTGCTCAGCCCCGCCGAGGCGCGCACCCTCTTCGCCGCCTGAGCCGCCGATACTTTCGACCGCAAACCGCCCGCCCGCCGTGACCGGCCGGCGGGCGGTTCTGGTTCTGGCGCCGGGGATACGCGAAAAAACCAGTAGCGCCCCTCCCGCAGATGGCAGGCGATTGCCACGCCGCCCCCCATCGCGCCCCCCTGCCATCTGCATCGCCTTTCCGGCCGCGAGGGTATGGACAGTCGCCGCGCCCGGCGTCACTTTGGGTCAGGGCCGGCCGCCGTGAAGGCGGGCCCGGCCGCCCACTGCACGACCGCCGAAAGGACAAGCATGCCCGCTGCCGCCCCCCTTCGCCCCGCGCATCTGAGCGCCGTGGCGCTTTTCCTGATCCTCTGGCATGGCGTGCTGGCGGGTGATTACCTGAATACGCGCTTCGAACTGGCCGAGGATGTGCAAGGGGTGATGGCGCTTCTGCCCGTCGGGCCGCTCTGGTCCGAGGTAGGCTGGGCGATGTCGGTCTGGCTGGGGCTGGCCGGGGCGCTGTTTCTGCTCTTTCGCGACGATGCCGCGGTGCTGCTTCTGTTCGCGGCCGCGGTGGCGATGCTGGTGGCGCTGGGCGGGCTTTGGGGCGTGCTGGCGCCCGAGGCGCTGACCGGCTGGCCGCTGGCGGCGCTCTTGCCGGCGCTGGCGCTGGTGCCGCTCGCGGGCTGGCTCTATGCGCGCGGGCTCAAGCGCCGGGGCCTTTTGCACTGACCGTTGGCCGGCACCGCCGCGCATTTTCCAGACTGACAGGAGAACACCGCTCATGATCCGCCGCAACCTGGCCGAGGCGATCGGCAACACGCCCCTGATCCGGCTCAACCGCGCCAGCGAGGCCACGGGCTGCGAGATTCTCGGCAAGGCCGAGTTCCTCAACCCCGGCCAGTCGGTGAAGGACCGCGCCGCGCTCTACATCATCCGCAATGCCGTGGCGCGTGGAGAGCTCAAGCCCGGCGGCACCATCGTCGAGGGCACGGCGGGCAATACCGGCATCGGGCTGGCGCTGGTCGGCGCCTCGATGGGTTTTCGCACCGTCATTGTCATCCCCGAGACGCAAAGCCAGGAAAAGAAGGACATGCTGCGCCTGTCGGGGGCCGAACTGGTCGAGGTGCCCGCCGCGCCCTATCGCAACCCCAATAATTATGTGCGCTATTCCGGCCGCCTGGCCGAGGCGCTGGCGAAGACCGAGCCCAATGGCGCCATCTGGGCCAACCAGTTCGACAACACCGCCAACCGCCAGGCCCATGTCGAGACCACGGGCCCCGAGATCTGGGAACAGACCGGCGGCAAGGTTGATGGCTTCATCTGCGCCGTGGGCTCGGGCGGCACGCTGGCGGGCGTGGCCCAGGCGCTGCAGCCGCGCGGCGTGAAGATCGGCCTTGCCGACCCGGAAGGCGCGGCGCTTTACAGCTTCTACACCGAAGGCGTGCTCAAGGCCGAGGGCGGTTCGATCACCGAAGGCATCGGCCAGGGCCGCATCACCGCCAATCTCGAGGGCTTCACCCCCGATTTCTCGTGGCGCATCCCCGATGCCGAGGCGCTGCCTATCGTTTTCGACCTGCTTGAATTCGAGGGGCTGTGCATGGGCGGCTCGACCGGCATCAATGTCGCCGGCGCCATCCGCATGGCGCGCGAGATGGGCCCCGGGCATACCATCGTCACGATCCTGTGCGACTACGGCACGCGCTACCAGTCGAAGCTTTTCAACCCCGCCTTTCTGCGCGAGAAGGGGTTGCCGGTGCCGGGCTGGCTCGACCGGCCTGCCCGGCAGCTGCCGGATATGCGCGTGACGGAGGGCTGAGCGCGCCTGATGCCTGAATGAGGGTGGCATGGTCTTGTTGACACGCTTCGCGCACCGCTTGTCAGTGGTGGCGCTGCCGGTTGCATTTCTTGCCACGCTGATGCTGGCGCTTGCCGCCGCGCCCGTGCAGGCGCAGACGGCCGAGGCCGAGGGCCCCGATTACAACGCCTGGGAGGTGGTGGCCGAACTTGCCGAGTACGCGCTGGAGACGCGTGACACGCCCGATGAAGTGCTGATCAGGCTGCGCAGCGAGGTGACGGCTTTTCGCGCGCGCTTTCTCGAGGCGCAGACGGTCAACCGCGACCGCATCGAGACCCTGCGCGAGCAGATCGCCGCGCTGGGCCCGCTGCCGGGTGAGGGCGAGAGCGAAGCCCCCGAGATCGCCGAGCGCCGCGCCGATCTGAACGAGCGGCTGCAACGGCGCCAGGCCCCGCTTCTGGCCGCCGACGAGGCCTTTCGCCATGCCGACGGCATAGTACGCTCGATCGACCGGGTGCTGCGCGAGCGTCAGGCCGATGCGCTGCTCACGCTGTGGCCGACGCCGCTCAACCCGGCCAACTGGCTGCAGGGTGGCAACGCGCTGGTCAGTTCGATGCTCACGCTCTATGGCGAGCTTTACAATGACTGGCTCGACCCGCGCTGGGCCGAGGGGGTGCTGGCCGATCTGCCGCTGATGCTGGGGGCGCTGGCGCTGGCGGCGCTGTTGCTCTTTCGCGGGCGGGGCTGGATGGAGCAGCTCACCGAGCGCCTGATGCAATCCAGCGCCATCCTGCGTGGGCGCGAGGTGGCGGCCTTCGTCGTTTCGCTGGCGCAGCTGCTGATTCCCTTCCTGGGCCTGACCGCGCTTTACTTCGCTCTGGTGCTGGCCGGTTTCACCGGAGAAACGGTGCAGGCGCTGAGCGAAGCGCTGGTGCCGGTGGGCATGACGGTTTTCTTCGCGCGCTGGCTGTCGCTTCATGTCTTTCCCATCATTGATGCTCCCGGGCTTGCCTTGCGGTTGAGCGATGGCGAGCGCCGGCGCGGGCGGCGGCTGGCGCTGATGCTGGCCTTCGCTGCGGCACTGGAAATGATCCATGAGCCGCTCGTCGATCCCGCGTTGCAAAGTGATGCGGCCAATGCGGTGCTGCTGTTCCCGCTGCTGGTGCTGGCCTCGCTGATGCTGTTCCGGCTGGGCCAGCTTCTGCGCCGGCACAACCGGTCGCGGATGGCGGGCGAGGGCAGCGACGCACCCGCCACGGGTGCCGAGGCAGCGGATACGGACAATTTCGTCGACCGCATGATCCATCTGGGCGCCAGGGCGCTGATCGTGCTGGCGCTGCTGGCGCCGCTTCTGGCCGCGGTGGGCTATGTCAACGGCGCCGCGCAGATCGTCTTTCCGGCGATCCAGTCGTTGGCGCTGATCGGCGTGGTCATGGTGCTGCACCGGCTGATCACCGCCATCTATCAGGCCATTCTGGGCGAACGCGAAGGCGCCAGCGAAGCGCTGATGCCGGCGCTGGCCGGGCTGCTCCTGGGCCTGGCGGCTCTGCCGGTGCTGGCACTGATCTGGGGCATGCGCGGCACCGAACTTCTGGAAATGTGGGAGCGCTTCCGCGAGGGCTTCACCCTGGGCGAGACCCGCATCGCGCCGGGCAATCTGCTGTCCTTCGTGCTGGTCTTCGTGATCGGTTTCCTGCTCACCCGCGGCCTTCAGGGCGCACTGTCCAATTCGGTGCTGCCAAAGACCACGATGGAGCGCGGCGCGCAAAAGGCGGTGGTGTCTGGGGTTGGCTATGTGGGTATCGTCCTTGCCGCGCTGGCGGCCTTTTCCATCGCCGGCATCGACCTGACGGGCCTGGCCATCATCGCCGGCGCGCTGTCGGTGGGGATCGGCTTTGGCTTGCAGAACATCGTTTCGAACTTCGTCTCGGGGCTGATCCTGCTGATCGAGCGCCCGGTTTCCGAGGGCGACTGGGTCGAGGCCGGTGGCACCATGGGCACGGTGCGGCGCATCTCGGTGCGCTCCACTGTCATCGAGACCTTCGATCGCACCGAGGTCATCGTGCCCAATGCCGATCTGATCTCGCAATCGGTGACCAACTACACCAAGTCCAACAAGACCGGGCGCGTGATCATCAAGGTCGGCGTGGCCTATGGCTCGGATACGCGCAAGGTCGAGAAGGTGCTCATGGCGGTCGCCGAGGCGCAGCCGCTGGTGTCGATCAACCCCGCGCCCACGGTGCTGTTCATGGGCTTTGGCGCCGATGCGCTGGAATTCGAGATCCGCGCCATCCTGACCGATGTGAATTTCATCATGCGCGTGAAGTCCGACATCAACCACGAGATCGCCCGGCACTTTGCCGAAGAGGGGATCGAAGTGCCCTTTGCCCAGCGCGATATCTGGCTGCGCAACCCCGAGGTGCTGCCGGGGGCGGCGCCGAAAGCGGGTGGGCCGGGTGGTGCCGCGGTCGCCGGGGCCCGGGCCCCCCAC
>JAFIEG010000042.1 GCA_020832665.1 Pararhodobacter sp.
ACAAACACAAAATGGGAATCCCCTTTCGATTCAGAGAAAGGCTGAGCCGCTCTAGGTTGGGCAAACTGCCCATCTTCCGCCCGCAGCTGGCCCGATCGGCCCGGCCTGAACGCCCTCGCAGGCCCCTGCCCCGGCAATCACCCGAGCCTTGCCTCGCTGCGGAATGCCTCAGCCACCCTGCCCGCGATATTCGCGCCGGTAACGCGGGCCCAGGCTGGTGAGGATTTCATAACCGATGGTGCCAGCCGCATCGGCCAGCGCATCGATGCCCTGATGCGGGCCCAAGAGGGTCAGCGCTTCGGGCGTCTCGGGCAAATCGGTGACATCGGCGGTGACCAGATCCATCGACACCCGCCCCACCACCGGGCATGGCCGATCGCCGGCCCAAAGCGTGGTGCGGTTCGACAGCGCCCGGTGGATGCCATCGGCATAGCCCGCCGCCACCGTGGCGATGCGCCTTGGCACTCGCGCCGTCCAGCTGCAGCCATAGCCCACCGTCTCGCCGGCGCTCACCTCGCGGGTCTGGATCACCGGCAGATCGAGCCGCACCACCGGCTGCGCTTCGGTAAAGGGCGCGCCGCCATAGAGCCCGATTCCGGGGCGGGTCAGGTCGAAATGCCATTCGGGGCCGAAGAGGATGCCGCCGGTGGCCGCCAGCGAGCGCGGCGCGGCGCAACCCTCGGTCATGGCGCGAAAGCAGGCAAGCTGCTGCGCGTTCATGGCATGGCCTTGCTCGTCGGCACAGGCCAGATGCGACATGATCAGCGCCGGGCCGGCGGCCATCGCCTGCGCGCGCAGCGCCGCCCAATCGGCGGGCTCCATTCCCAGCCGGTTCATGCCGCTGTCGAGCTGGATGCCGAAGGCGTGGCCGGGCAGCGCCTGGAAATGGCGCGTGAACTGCGCCGGGTCATTGAGAAGAGGAATGAGCGCATGATCGCGGATCAGCGGCGCGTCGCCTGCCATATGACCGGAATAGACGAAGATATCGACCCCCGCGCCCAGTATCTTGCGCAGCGCCACACCCTCTTCGGCCAGCGCCAGGAAGAAGCGCCGCGCCCCGGCACGGGCCAGCGCCGGGCCCAGCTTTGCCGCGCCCAGCCCATAGGCATCGGCCTTGATGGTGGCGCCAGTCTCGGCGCGCGAGCGCGCCGCGAGTTGCCGCCAGTTGGCAACCACGGCGTCGATATCGATGATCAGCGATGCGGCACTCATGCGCGCCTTTGGCCACCGCCTTGCGCCCAAGTCAAGCCGCTTTCGCGCCGCCCCAATTTTGCCGGCTTTGCATGCGAATCATTAACGAAAGGTTAACCCGTGCCTCTACCCGATTGCGTGAAACTGGAGCAGACCCATGACCCCCGAATCGAACCGCAATACCATTGCAACCCGGACGCCCTTGCGGGAAGGATCGCGCCACGCCGCCGCCTTGCTGCGCCGCCCGCGCTGCGGGCGCCAGATGCCGTGCAATTCAGCGCCGCTTCTGCGCCCGCAATTTGCCGATTGGGCGCTGATCTGAGGCCGGTGGCCGGTTCAGCCCCCGGTCGCCCCCGTCGAGCCCTCTTGCGCCGGGCTGCATTCCAGCCGCAACTCGTCGGCGAATTCGCGCCCGACGGCGGGAAAATTCGCCTCGATATCCTGCACCCCGCCGGCATACAGCTCGTCGATGGCGGCGTCGAGTTGCTCGCGCGCGGCGTCGAGATCGGCGCCAAACAGACGCGTGCGGCAATTGCTGCGCCCCTCGATGCGCGCATAATCGGCGATGGTGTAGGCGATATAGTATTCCGGGTCATAGACGCGGATCACCAGTTGCCCGGCATCGGGGTCGGCGGGCTCGGCCACCCGCCGGACATGACGCGACACGATCTGCCCGTCATCGAGCCAGGCGTGACCTTCTTCGGGCGGTAAAAGCGCGATCGCTTCGCCGTTCAGCTCTGGCCACAGATCGCCCTCATAACCCGGTTGCCAGTTCATGTCGAAACCGGAAAGGATCTCTGCTTCCTCGGGGCCAAGCGTTTCGGCGGCGGGGTCGAGACCGAGATCGGCCAGGATCAGCATCGAGGTGAAGGCATCATAGTGCCATTCCACGCCAAAGGCTTCCAGCGCGCCGGCCTCGTCGAAATGCAGCGTCAGCCTTGCATCGATGAATTCATGCGGATGCGCGCGCGCCGGTGCCGGCGAGAGGGCGGCGGCAAGGGCAATGAGCAGAACCAAAAGCGCGGGCCAGGCGATGGGGCCGCCAGCATGGCGAGGGGGTGCGTTGCATGGCGGTTGCGTCATGAGGGCTGTTGCGGCTTTCATCGCCGGATATCAGCTCCGGTTGATGGCATCGGTTGTAGCACGGGCAGGCATGGCCGCACACTTGTCCGGGCGCGTTGCGCGGATTCCCCATTACAGATAGGCTCTAGCGCCGCCGCAAGCAAGCAAACGAATGCGCGAGGCTGGGAGACCAGGCGCGTCGACGCGCCTTGCCACGGCCCTTGGAAGGGCCGTGGTTGCGCCAGGCGGCGGCGCGCGCGCCCTTGCGGGCTCAATCCAGCCCGCGCGCGGCGTTCTTGGGCGTCAGGAAGCCCTTTTGCAGCACGAAGACCAGCGCCGCCACGCTCAGCCCGATGATGTCGGACATCCAGCCGCCGGCGATCATGCCCAGCGCGCCGGCGAGCGTGATGGCGCGCAACACCAGGCCCAGCCGGCCGAACAGCCAGCCCTGCACCGCCGAGGCCAGCAGGTAGATGCCCAGGCAGGCGGTGACGAAGACATGCAGGATCTCGTGCCAGGCGCCCTGCATCAAGAGCGCGTGGCTGTAGAAGAACATGAAGGGCACCACAAAGGCCGCCAGCCCGATCTTGAAGCTTTCCACCGAAGTCTTCATCGGGTCCGATTGCGCGATCGCCGCGCCGGCATAGGCGGCCAGCGCCACCGGCGGCGTGATCGCCGACATCACCGCGTAGTAGAAGATGAAGAAATGCGCCACCAGCGGCTCGATCCCCATGCGGATCAGCCCCGGCGCCATCACCGAGGCCGCCACCGCATAGGCCGCCGTGGTGGGCATACCCATGCCCAGGATGATGGCCACGATCATGGCAAAGAACAGCGCCAGTATCTGGCTTTGGCCGGCGATTGCCATCAGGATGCCCGACAGCCGCGTGCCCACCCCGGTGATGGCGATCACGCCCACGATGACCCCGGCGGCAGCACAGACCGCTACCAGTTGCAGCGACATGCGCGCGGCGATCTCGAAGGCGTAGGGGATCATGCGGAAATGCTCGATGGTCTTGGCGATGGCCGCCGCGCGGCGCCCGTCGCCGCGCCCGGCGAGCCACAGCCCGGCCAGCGACAGCGCGCAAACGGCGAACGCCCCCACCAGCCGCATGCCGCCATCATCGCCCCAGCCATGCATGAGGATCTGCGCGCCGACGACGATGGGCGCCAGCGCCAGCAGTGCCAGCAACAGCCCGACCAGATGGTTGAGCCAGCCCTCTTCGCGGCCTTCGATGAACAGGCGTAGCCAGGCGACGGCAAAGGCCGCTCCCATCGCCACTGTGCCGGCGCGAATCACCGAATAGCCGACATAGAGCGCGCCAATCAGCATGACGATGGGAATGAACAGATAAGCCTGTTTCGCCATCGCGCGGAACTTGGGCAACTGGCTGCGCGGCAGCCCGGCCATGCCGTTCCTCAGCGCCTCCTTGTCGACCATGAAATAGACCGAGATGAAGTAGAGCACTGCCGGGATGATCGCGGCGATGACGATCTCGCGGTACTGTATGCCGGTGATCTCGGCCATGATGAAGGCGCCGGCGCCCATGATCGGCGGCAGGATCTGCCCGCCCGAGCTGGCCGCGGCCTCGATCGAGGCGGCGGTCTGGGGCTTGTAACCCACCTTCTTCATCAGCGGGATGGTCAGCGAGCCGGTGGAAACCACATTGCCCGCCGAGGTGCCGTTGATCGTGCCCATCAGCCCCGAGCCGAAGATCGCCACCTTGGCCGGCCCGCCGCGCGCCCCGCCGGCGGCGGCGAAGGCGAAATTGACGAAATACTCGCCCACGCGGCTGGCCTGCAGGAAGGCTGCGAAGGTGATGAACAGGATGATATAGGTCGATGAAACCGCCGTTGTCGGGCCCAGCACGCCGATATCGGTATAGATGCGCGCGAAAAAGCGCTCGGGCGCATAGCCGCGATGTTCCAGAAAGCCGGGCAGATACGGGCCGGCGAAGCCATAGGCGACGAACAACGCGACGATGATCACCAGCGCCAGCCCCGCCAGCCGGCGCGTGAGTTCCAGGATCAGCGTGATGCCGACGATGGCCGCCCACATATCGACGACATGCGGAAAGACGCCGGCGCGATTGCGCAGGAACTCGGCATGGGCGATGATGTAGATGCCCACCGCCAGCGCCGCCAGCGCCAGCAGCACATCGGCCAGCGCGATCTGGTTGCGGTCGCGGCCCGGATAGCGCCAGCTTGCCAGCAGCGCGATGGCCGTGCCCGCCGCCAGCGGCCAGCCGAAGCTGCGCAGATACATGTCGGCGGGCGAGCCCATCCGGATGCGCGCATCGCCGAGCACGGCAATGACGATCTGCCCCAGCGCGGTGCCGATACCCAGCGCCGCCAGCGCCAGCAGCACCCATTCCAGCGGCGTGCGCCCGGCCACGGGGCGGGCTTCGGCAAAGGGGGTGGCGGAAAAGATCAGAAAGCCCAGGATCAGCCCGCCGGTGACATGGGCCAGACGGTAGGTCCAGGTTTCCAGCGGGTAGACATTCATCACCCCCAGGTGAAAGGCGGTGAAGGCGATGCACAGCCCCGCCAGCATCATGCCCAGCCGGCCCGGCGGGGTGCGCTGGTTCGACAGCACGATCTCGCGGTCGACACCACGGGCGAGATCGCCCTTGGCGACATTCTCGGCCAGCTTGGCCTCGTCGATCGCGCCCGGCTGCCTGGTGCCCTCGGGCTTGTCGCCGGTCTCTTGCGCCCCGCTCTTTTCATTGGCGGTCATCGTCTTCTCCCTGCCGGTTCTTCGGTCCTGGCATGCGCCGTTTTCCCGGCGCTTTCGTCTGGCATATGTGCAAATGACGTATTTTCAAATGACGAAATCAACCCAGCACGCACTCGGGACAAGCGTGCATAGCAAAAGGCCACACGGGGCGGCCTCTTGCATTCGCGATTTCCTGCCTTGCGATCAGCCGCGCAGATCGGGGTCGATCTCGAAGCCGTTTTCCTCGAACCAGCGCACCGCGCCGGGGTGGAAGGGCAGGAAGCTGTTGTTGACGTAGTTTTCCGGCAGCGTGGCCGCAGCGGCGGCGTGAATCTGCATCATCCGCTCGTTGTTTTCCATCACCAGGCCGGTGATCGCATAGGCCAGGCTCTCGGGCATGTCGGCATGCGCGACGGCGAAGTTCCACATCGCCACCGATGCCTCGTCCTCGTCCTGCACAGTGTAGGTGCCCGCCGGGATGGTGAAGGGCGAAACCTCGGGGAAAGCTTCCAGAACCGCGGCGTGCTCTTCCTCGTTGAAGGCGAAAGTGCAGGCATTCGCCTCGGCGGCCAGTTGCGAGAAGGCCGCGATGGGCAGGCCGGCGGCAAAGACAAAGGCGTCGATCAGCCCGTCCTGCAACTGGCTGGCGGCATCGGCCGCGCCGGCGAAGGAGACATTGGCATCGACCTCCAGAGCATCGAGTATGCGCGGCCAGTAGGTGCCGGGCGTGCCACCCGCCGGGCCGACGCTGACGCGCTTGCCGGCCAGGTCACCTACGCTGGAGATGTTCTGGCTGCACAGCGCGATGCCCTGGAAGGGCGTCTCGTACATCGGGAACAGGGCGCGCACATCGGTGTGCTCCAGCCCCGGGGCCAGCTCGCTTTCGCCGATCCAGGCCTCATACATCGGGCCCAGGGTAACGAGGCCGATGTCATGTTCGCCCATCTGCACCAGCGTCACGTTCTGCACCGGGCCACCGGTCACCTCGCCCGAGGCGCCGAGGTTCAGCTCTTCGGCCAGGAACGAGGCCATCCCGTTGCCATAGACGAAATACACCCCGCCCTGGCTGGCGGTGCCGACGGTGAGCGACGATGGCCAGCCGTCGCGGTCTTCGGCCAGTGCCGGCGCGGCGATGATGAGCGCGCTCGTGGCGAGCGCGGTAAGTTTGGTCATGCGCATGATGTCCTCCCATGGACTTTGCTGCGTTTACAGGCAAGCCGGCACCGCTTCCTCATGCTGCGCCGGACCCATGCGCCATCAGGCAGGGTGCGGAGCACGAATTCAAGCCCACTGCGCGTGGATGCGGCGGATTGGCGCGCGCCGGCGCCGCCCAGTTGTTACGAAACCCACACATTTGGCGCCGGGAGGGGTGGATTTCCACACACCCTGTCAGCCGCGCCGGTATTCGGCCTTGTCGATGCGGTGTTTCACCATCTTCTCATACAGCGTCTTGCGCGACAGGCCGAGCGATTCATAGACCGGCCTGAGCGCGCCGCCATGGGCAATCAGCGCGCGCACGATCTGCTCGCGCTCGAAAGCGGCAACACGCTCGGCCAGCCGGCCGCCGCGGGCGCTTTCGGCGCCATTGCCGCCGGCACCGGCGATATTGGCATCGGCGCCGATGCCCAGCGCGAAACGCTCGGCGGCGTTGCGCAGCTCGCGCACATTGCCCGGCCAGTCGCGCGCCATCAGCTCGTCGAGCAGCGCCGGCGGCGGCGCCAGCGGCTCAACCCGGTGGCGCTGCGCGGCCTCGGCCAGCAGCCGGGTGAAAAGCAACGGGATATCCTCGCGCCGCGCCGCCAGCGAGGGCACCTGCAGCGACACCACATTGAGCCGGTAGAACAGATCGGCGCGAAAGCGCCCGGCCTCGACCTCTTCCTGCAGCGGGCTGCGCGAGGTGGCGATGAAGCGCAGATCGAGCGGGCGCGGCTCGTTCGCGCCCAGCGGGGTGACGCTTCGTTCCTGGATCACGCGCAAGAGCTTGCCTTGCAGCGTCGGCGGCATCGAGCCGATATCGTCGAGCAGCACGGTGCCGCCACGCGCATGCTCGAAACGCCCGTAGCGCGCGCGCAGCGCGCCGGGAAAGGCGCCGGCCTCATGACCGAACAGCTCGCTCTCGATCTGGGTCTCGGGCAGCGCGGCGCAGTCGATGGCGATGAAGGGCCGGCCCGCGCGCGGCGACAGGTCGTGCAAGGCGCGGGCTACGATTTCCTTGCCGGTGCCGGTCTCGCCGGTGATCAGCACATCGGTCTCCGAGGGCCCGATGGTGCGCATGCGCCGGCGCAGATCGATCATCGCGTTCGAGCGCCCGACAAGGCGGTGTTCAAGATCGTCGCGCTGCCCGGCGGCGGCGCGCAGCAGGCGGTTTTCCAGAACCAGCCGGCGATAGGCGAGCGCGCGCGCGGCGGTCTCGGCCAGTTGCGGGCCCGAAAAGGGTTTCTCGATGAAATCATGCGCCCCTTCGCGCATCGCCCGCACCGCCAGCTGCACATCGCCATGCCCGGTGATCAGGATCACCGGTATCTCGCGGTCGATGGCGTGGATCAGGTTCATCAGGCTGATGCCGTCCAGCGCGGGCATGCGGATATCGGTGATGACAATGCCGGCAAAGGCGCTGCCTACAAGCGCGGGCGCATCCTCGGGGCGTTCGAGCGCGGTGACGCCAAAACCGGCCAGTTCGAGCGTCTGCGCGGTGGACAGGCGCAGATCCTCGTCATCATCGATCAGCAGGATGCGCCCGCTGCCGCCCTCTCCCGCGCTCATGCCGGCTCTGGCCTTGGCGTGGCGGCCTCGGCCAGCGGCAGCGTGAGGGTAAATGTGGCGCCGCCGCCGGGACAGTTGGTCGCGCTCAGAGTGCCGCCGAAATCATGCGCGATATTGTACGAGATCGACAGCCCCAGCCCCAGCCCCTTGCCGACGCCCTTGGACGAGAAGAACGGGTCGAACACCCGCCCGATTACCCCGTCGGCGATACCGGGGCCATTGTCGGCGATGGTGATGGTGGCCACCCCGCCCTCGGCCCGCGCCGTAAGCGTGATATGCCCGCCTTGCCTGCCCTCGAGCGCGTCGATGGCGTTGCCCAGTATGTTCACCAACACCTGCTGCAGCCGAACCGGCCCGGCGCGCAGCACTGGCGGCGGCGCGCCCAGATCAAGATGCAGCGCAATCCCCTGCGCCTTGAGCCGCCAGTCCAGTATCTCGCGCGCGCCTTCCACCGCCTCGGCCAGCGGCACGTCGCGCAGCCGGGCATTGGGCTTGCGCGCAAAGCTGCGCAGATTGCGCGAGATGGCGCTCATGCGTTCGATCAGGGTGAGGATGCGCCCGATATTGGCGCGTGCCTCGTCGATGCGCCCGCGCTCGATGAAGGCCTCGGCATTCTCGGCGAAGTTGCGCGCCGCCGCCAGCGGCTGGTTGAATTCGTGGCTGAGAGTGGCCGACATCTGCCCAAGCGCCGCCAGCTTGCCGGCCTGCACCAGTTCGGCCTGAGTGTCGCGCAGGCGCTGCTCGGCGGCGCGGCGCTCGCCGATCTCGGCCTGAAGCTGGCGGTTGACCTGGCCCAGCTCGGCGGTGCGCGCCTCGACGCGCCCTTCAAGTTCGGCGCGGGCCTGGGCCTGCAGCGCCAGCCGCTCGGCCAGCCGCGCGCGCCGCTGCGCCACGATCACCGCCGCCAGCCCCGCCAGCCCCGCCGCCAGCGCCGCCAGCGCCACCAATGCCAGTGCCTGGCGCTGCGCGGTAGCGGTATCGACCAGCACATGCACCGTCCAGTCGGCATCGGGCATGGGTTCGGACAGCACCAGATAGTCGCGCGTGCCGGCACCGCCAGCATAGCGCCACAGCACCTCGCCGCCGGGCCCGGCGCTGCGCGACAGCGGCAGGTCATGCGGCGTGACATCGGCATAGCGCCTTGTGGCGAGGGTGCGCGCGCGGCGCTCGTTGTCGAGCGGGCGGGTCGTGGCGAAGGTCCAGTCGGGGTGGCTGGACATGAAGATCACGTCCTCGGGGTCGGTGACGATGACTTCGTAATCGCTGCCGCGCCAGCTTTGTTCTATGGCGTCGAGGTCGATCTTGACCACCAGCACCCCCTCGACGGCATCGTCGATCAGGATGGGCGCGCCGAAATAGTAGCCACGCACCAGCGAGGTGGTGCCCAGCGCATAGAAGCGGCCCTCGCCCCGGGTGAACACATCGCGGAAATAGGGGCGGAAGGCGAAATTGCCGCCCATGAAGGAATGCGGCAGGTCGAAATTGCTGGCGGCGACGGTGGTGCCGTCGAGCGCCATCACATAGATATCGGATGATTGCAGCAGGTCGTTGAGCGCGCGCAGGTGCAGGTTGGTTTCCTGCACCCGCGCCGGGTCGTTCTTGTCGAACATCAGCGCGCGTATCTCGGGGCTTTGCGCGATCAGACCGGGCAGACGGTCGAAGCGGCGAAGCTGGCCGCGCAGCGCCGCCACGGCCAGGTGCAGCGTGTTCTCGCCGCGCGCTTCCAGCGTGCCGAGCGCGCCCTGATGGGCGGCGCGGTAGCCCCAGCTGCCCAGCACCCACGCCAGCGCCAGCGCGGCCATCAGGGCAAGCGCCTTCCACGGCCTGCGCGACTGCGCCCGGCCGCGAGCCGTGGCGCCGGGAAGAACCGGCCGTGGATGTGCCTCGCCTGCGTTTGCCATGCGCTGCCCGGAGTTGCCGGGTGAGTTTAAGCGTTCGGGCCGCGCGGATGCAAGCCGCAGCGCCCGCCAGCAAGCGCCCAGTTCAGCCGCGCGGGGTGGGCTGGGTGGGAGCACGGCTGAGCTGGGCGCTTGCTGGCTTTCGATCCGATCATCCGCAAGGCGTATCAGTCGCGCCGCGCCAGCGGGTGATGGGCCATGACCAGCGCGCGCAGGCGTTCATCCAGCACATGGGTGTAAATCTCGGTCGAGGACAGATCGGCATGGCCCAGTAGCATCTGGATGACACGCAGGTCAGCACCGCCGGCCAGCAGATGCGTGGCAAAGGCGTGGCGCAGCACATGCGGGCTCACCCGCGTCGGGTCCAGCCCGGTGCTGGCGGCAATCTCCTTGACCAGCGCGTGAAAGCGCTCGCGGGTCAGATGACCGGCGGCGCCGCGGGCGGGGAAAAGGTGGCGCGAGGGCGCCCGCCCCTGCGCGCGCGCGGCCTCTTCGGCGCGGTCGCGATGCGCCAGCCAGACCGCCACCGAAGCGCGCGCCGGGTCCGACAGCGGCACCAGCCGGTCCTTGCCGCCCTTGCCGCGCACCATCAGCATCTCGGGCGCGCCGCGCAGCGCGGCATGGGGCAGCGAGACCAGCTCGCTCACCCGCAGCCCGGTGGCGTAGAGCAGCTCGAACAGGCAGGCATTGCGCGCCCGCGCGGCGGCGTCGCGGCCGTGGTTGCGCGCGGTGTCGAGAAGCCGCGCCACCTCAGCCTCGCTCAGCGTGCCGGGCAGGCGCACCGCCCTTCCCGGCCCGTCGATGCGGATGGCGGGGTTGTCGCTGCGCCAGCCCTCGTCATGGGCGAAACGGTAGAACTGCTTGAGCGATGAGAGCCGCCGCGCGCGGGTGGCGCGGGCCATGCCCTCGGTGTCGAGCGAAACCAGATAGGCCTCGACCTGCGCACGCGTTGCGGCGCCAAGCGTTCCGCCGGCGCCGGCCATCCATTCGGCGGCATGGCGCAGATCTCGCCCATAGGCCAGAAGCGTGTTGCGCGCAGCACCCTGCTCGGCGGCGATGGCATCGAGAAAGGTGCCGATGGCGCGGCGGTCGGCGGCGCTTGCCCCTTCGGGGTTGGGGACGGTGTTGTCCCTGCCGGCGCCGGCCACGGCTCAGCCGTGCCGTTCGAGCAAGAGTGCCTGCAACGCCGTGGCGCGGGCGGCGCCGTCGAGCCCCAGATGGCGCATCAGCACCAGCCCCTCGCCCAGCGCGCGCGGGTCGGGCACGCCGGCCATGCGCATGAGCATGATCAAGAGCGCCTCGCCCGCGCGCCCGGCCTCGATCAAGGTGCGCTTGTCGTCGGGCAGGGGCGGCAGCGTCTCGGCCAACGCCTCTGCGACGGTGATCTGGATGTCGCTCGCCCCGCCCGGCGGCGCCTGCGGCGGCTGGCCCAGCGCGACAGCGGCCAGAAAGCGCGCGCGCGCATCGCCATCGGCGAGCCGCTCGGCGGCCGGGGTCGGGTCGGTATCCAGAAGCGCAATCATCGCCGCCAGCCGCGCCCCCTCGCCCTCGAGCGGCGCGGCGAGCAGGATCTGTGCATAGAGCACGGCAAAGGCGGTCTCCAGCTCGCCCTCGGCGATCTGCGGCCAGGCGCGCGCCAGCGCCGTGGCGATGGAATCGGGGTCGCCTTGCGCCAGCGCCGCCTCGAGCCGCTGGATGGCGCGAACGCGCTCCCATATCCCGCCCGAGGCGGCAGCGCTGCGCTCGGTGTAAAGCCCCAGCAGCCGGTTGGCCGGCAGCGCACCCGATCGCACCAGCCGTTCGGCCGCTTCCAGCTGCGCGCGCCAGCCGATGGTGCCGCGCAGATCGGCATGGGCAAAGGCCACCGGCAGCCCGTGGCTGGCCACCGGCGCGCCGATCGCCTCCAGCAGCCGCCAGGACAGCGCCGAAATCTGCTGCGGCTGCAACAGCTCCTCGCGCAGCCAGGCGGGGGGTTCGCCCTCGTCATGCTGCAGATCGTCGATATCGAGAAAACGCTCGAGCAGCGCCGCCTCGGCCTCGTCCAGCGCCCCGGCCTCGGCGCTTTGCTGCCACAGCCTCTCGGCATCGGGCCAGCGCCCGGCGCGAGCCAGGCAGAAGATGCGCGCGCCGGCACCGGGGAAAGGCGGCTCGCCGTGAAGTATGTCGTCGCAGGCGGGGTTTTCCTGGCCCAGCAGCAGCGCGACATCGAACTGGCGCGCGCGCAGGGCCGGGTCACGCGGCGACAGCGTATCAAGCAGCGCCGCCGCCTGATCGAGCGCGCCGAACTCGATCAGCTTGTCGATGCGCGCCTTGACGAAAGCAATGCCGGCTTCATTGTCCAGCTCGGCGGGCGGGGATTCAGACCCGGGTTCGATATCGGCGGGCTCGGCAAGAGAGAGCCCGCTCATTTGCCGGTTGCCGGTGCCGGGCCGGGTGGCGGAGAGTTGCATCAACGGCGGGTCGAACTCGGCCAGAAGCAGCGCCAGCGCCAGCGCGCGCAGCGCCGGCAGGGCGTCGGCAGGCAGGCCGCGCATGAGTGCCGCCAGCTCCTCGGCCTGGCTGCCTGTCCAGAGATCGCGCGGCAGCCCGGCGCGTTCGGCGGGAAACAGCCCCACCGCCTCGGGGCGCGGGGTGCCGATGGGGCGCATGGTGATGTGATCGTCGACCCAGGCATCGCCGGTGCTCGGCGTCACCGGCCAGGGCCGATCGAAGGGCATGGCGGGTGCATCGGGGTCATCGGGCGCGGCAGGCACCTGCGGGCCCAGCGATTCCTGCAGCCAGTCGATGACCGACAGCGGCGCCTGCGCCGTCGCCGGGGCAGCGCCAGCCAGCACTGCCACAAGCGCCAGAGCCGGCAGAACCCTGGCGGTGATGTTGCCGAACTCAGCGCGCATCGATCTCCACCGGCAGGCTGCGCGGCTGGGGCTCGACCGTAAGATCGCCGAAATAGGCGAAGGCGACCAGCCCGATCACCCCGAGAAGGATCAGGATCAGGATCAGCCTGAAGAGATAGCCAAGAAAGCTTGGGCGGTCGTCGTCAAATGCCATGGGAATACGTGCCTGTGTCCTTGCTTGTAACTTGCCTGGTTCCTGCCGCCGGCGCCGGCGGTAATGCCGATATCGCTTCGCTGTCGCTTTGCGCGCCCGCAGGGGCCAGCCCGCCTTGGCGCCATGAGTGGTTTATATATGGAACTTAGGTCTATATCACGTCATTCAGTGGCGAGCAGACGAAATTATGAGCAAAACAGTGCCGGACGCGCCGGTGCAGCGGAAGGCGGCATGCAGGACAGGCTGAGGAAAACCGTGGTGATGGTGGGCATGATGGGTGCCGGCAAGACCGCGGTGGGCCGTGAACTGGCCCGCCGGCTGGATGTGCCCTTCGTCGATTCGGATGCCGAGATCGAGGCCGCCGCCAATCTGACCATCGCCGAGATCTTCGCCCGCGACGGCGAGCCCTTCTTTCGAGAGAAGGAGGCGCAGGTCATCGCCCGGCTGCTGGCCGGGCCGCCTTGCGTGCTGTCGGTGGGGGGGGGCGCCTATCTCAATGCGCAGACGCGCGCGCGCATCATGGCCGAGGGCGTGGCGGTCCGGCTTCAGGTGCCGCTCGATCTGCTGTGGAGCCGCGTGAAGCGCAAGGACACACGGCCGCTTCTGCGCGGGCCCGATCCACGCGGCACGCTGGACCGGCTAGCCGCCGAGCGCGAGCCGATCTATGCGCTGGCAGATCTGAGCGTTACCGTGCAGCCCGGCTGGTCGATCGACCGGACCGCCGAACGGGTGCATGCGGCGCTGGCCACACGCCGCGATGTGCTGGAACCGGCGGCCAGCGGGCAGGAGCAAGGCGATGATGCAGGCTGAGACTGCTTCCCTGGTGGAGACCGTCGAGGTGGCGCTGGGCGCGCGCAGCTACAAGGTGCGCGTGGGTGCAGGGCTTCTGGCGCGCGCCGGCGAGGAAATCGCGCCGCTGCTGGCGCGGCCACGGGTGGCCGTGCTGAGCGAAGAGCGCGTGGCGGCGCTGCATCTGGAGGCCCTGCGCGAAGGGCTGGGCGCTGCCGGCGTGGCGATGTCGGCGCTGGCGCTGCCGCCGGGCGAGGCCACCAAGTGCTGGGCGCAGCTTGAGCGCGCGGTCGAGTGGCTGCTGGAAGAGCGGGTCGAGCGCGGCGACATGGTGGTGGCCTTTGGCGGCGGGGTGATCGGCGATCTGGCCGGTTTTGCCGCCGCCATATTGCGCCGGGGCGTGCGTTTCGTGCAGATCCCCACCACGCTGCTGGCGCAGGTGGACAGTTCGGTGGGCGGCAAGACCGGCATCAACAGCCCCGCCGGCAAGAACCTGATCGGCGCCTTTCACCAGCCCAGCCTGGTGCTGGCCGATATCGACCTGCTCGACACGCTGCCGCGCCGCGATTTCCTGGCCGGCTATGGCGAGGTGGTGAAATACGGACTGCTGGGCGATGCCGATTTCTTTGCCTGGCTCGAACGCCACGGCCCGGCGCTGACCGGCGGCGACGCCGCGCTGCGCGCGCAGGCGGTACGCCATTCGGTGGCGATGAAGGCCGCCATCGTGGCGCGCGACGAGACCGAACAGGGCGAGCGCGCGCTTCTCAATCTGGGCCACACCTTCGGCCATGCGCTGGAGGCCGCGACGGGCTATTCCGAGCGGCTGCTGCATGGCGAGGCGGTGGCGCTGGGCTGCGTGCTGGCGTTTTCGCTCTCGGCGCGGCTGGGGCTTTGCGCGCAGGAACTTCCCGGAAGGGTGGCGGCGCATCTGGCGGCAATGGGCATGAAGCACCTTCTGGCGCAGGTGCCGGGCGGGCTGCCCGATTCCGAGGCGCTGATCGATCTGATGGCGCAGGACAAGAAGGTGGTGGCCGGGCGCATGCGCTTCGTGCTGGCGCATGATATCGGGCGCGCCTTCGTCAGCGATGCGGTGCCGATGGAAGCCCTGCGCGCAGTGCTGGACGAGGCGCTGGCCGCGGGCTGATACGAATACCGTTCAATCATCTCGGGCGGAACAGGCCGCGATCTGCTCTTGTTTGAGCGAACCGCGAAGGCGGGGTGAGCCCCGCCCTGCCCCGCCGCTATTTGCCGCATAGCGCAAACAGCGATCCGCGCGACGAGATGCCGAGCTTGTGGTAGGCGCGCGCGCGGTAGGTGACGATGGTGCTGGTGGCGACGCCCAGCTCGGCGGCGATGGCCTCGGCCTTGCGCCCCGACAGGATGCCCAGGCAGACCGCGCGCTCGCGCTCGGACAACACTTCCAGCGGCGCGGGATAAGCCGGCGCGCCCTGGCCCTCGAAATGCGCCAGCGCCAGCCGCCCCATGATCGTTTCCAGCGCCCCTGGCACGCTCGGCGCAGCATCCCCGGCGCGGTAGAAATTGACCGCCAGCCTGAGCGCCGCGCCGGCGGCAAGGATGGTGGTCTTGCCGCTCAGCCCCGGGCGCTCGAAGAAGCGCGCGCGGTATTCGGCAGGCATGGCATTGGCAATGTCACTGCTGTCGATGCGCTGCAGCGTTCCCGGCGCCATTTCCAGCGCCACGGAAAACAGCGGGTCGTGCCGATACCAGCCGCACAGATATTCCGCGCCCAGCGTCTTGCCCAGCGCCCTAGCGCGGAAGTTGCGCGAGAGCAGGCAGGCGGCGGCGTTGGGCGCGTAGCTGAACACCATCACCTGCGCGGCACCCGTCTGCGCGACCAGATCGACAAAGGCCTCGGCCCAGCCCGCCTGCCCCTGCCTTGCCAGACAGGTATCGATCGCATCGAGCAGTTCTGCGGATGCATGCATCAGGCGGTGTCCTCCAAAAAACGGGACAGAATTCGCACGACAGCGCCGGTATAACGCCCCTGCAAGAACGGAGGAAGGAAGTCATGCGCCCTGCAGGCCGCGGCGAGCTGGACTCGCTTTATTTCGACTATCCCCATTTCGACCCGCCCTCGCGCCCGGCAAGCGAGGAGCCTTGCCCGGTGGCGATTGTCGGCGCGGGGCCGGTGGGCATGGTGGCGGCGCTGACCCTTGCGCAGCACGGCCTGCGCTGCGTGTTGCTGGACAACAAGGCCACCTTCAATGACGGCAGCCGCGCGATTTGCATCTCGCGATCGAGCTTTCACATCCTCGATCAGCTTGGCGTGGTGGCGCGGTTTCTTGACAAGTCGCTGGGTTGGACGCTGGGGCGAAGCTTCTTTCGCGGCCGGCAGATTCTGGAATTCGCCATGCCCGACAGCGCAAACGAGAAATTTCGCCCGATGTACAATCTGCATCAGCAGTATATCGAGGCATTCCTGTGGGAGGCGGTCGCACAATCGCCGCTGATCGAGGCGCGCTGGCAAAGCGAGGTCGTGGCGCTGGAGGCCGCGCCCGGACAGGTCACGCTGGGCGTGCAGGATCCGAACGGGCGCTACGATCTGCAAGCGCAATGGGTCATCGCCGCCGATGGCGCACGCAGCGCGGTGCGGCGCCTGTGCGGGTTGCGGCTCAAGGGTGACAATCATGAGGGGCGCTATGTCATCGCCGATGTGCAGATGGCGCATGATTACCCGACCATCCGCCGGGCGCTGTTCGACCCGGCCTCGCGCCCCGGCGGTACCGTGCTGATCCATCGCCAGCCCGATGATATCTGGCGCATCGACTATCAGCTGCATGAGGGCGAAAGCGTGGAAGAGGCCATGCGCGAGGAAAGCGTGCGCGCCTCGGTTTCCGGCGTCCTGCGCGAGATCGGCCATGAGGGCGGCTGGGATCTGGAATGGTGGAGCGTCTATTCCGCCAACACCCTGTTACTCGATGACTATCGCCATGGCCGCGTCTTCTTTGCCGGCGACAGCGCGCATATCGTGCCGATTTTCGGCGTGCGCGGGCTCAACAACGGCATCGCCGATGCGCATAATATCGGCTGGAAAATTGCTGCGGTGATAAAGGACCAGGCCGGCGACGCGCTGCTCGACAGCTATACGCCCGAGCGCAGGGGCGCCACGCTCGATGTCTTTGCCAATGCCACCAAGAGCACCCGTTTCATGACCCCGCCCAGCCATGGCTGGCGCATCATGCGCGATGCCGCCCTGTCGCTGGCGCTGACCCGCGAAAGCGCCGGCGCGCTGGCCAATCCGCGGCAGATGACGCCCTATAGCTATGCCGACAGCCCGCTCACCGCCGCCGATGACGAGGGCTTCGCTTCCGGGCCGGTGCCCGGCGCCATGGTGCAGGATGTGGCGCTTGCTGATGGCTATCTGAGCGACCGGCTGGGCAAGGACTTCACCCTGATCGCCTTTGGCGCGCCTGCGCTGCCCGATCAGCCGGGTTTGAGCGTGGTTTCGCTTCCATCAACCGGCGCGGCGGCGGAGACATACGGCGCGCAGGAGGGCAGCGCCTATCTGATTCGCCCCGATCTGCACATCGCCGCGCGCTGGCGGCAGGCCAGTTCTGAAAAGATCCGCAAGGCGCTGGAGAGCGTCATGGCACAGGCGAGGAAAACCGCATGACCCAGCAGGAACTCGAAACCATCTATGAGGCCCTTGCCAAGGCGATCGACGCCATCGAGGATGGCCAGCGCGAGCTTTACCTCGCCAAACTCGCCCTCGCGCTGGTTGAAACGCTCGACGATCTGCCCCGGGCAATGGCCGTGATCGAGGAATGCAGGACCGGGCTTGTCGAACCCGGCGCTGCTGGCAGCAAGAAGTGACGGCCGGGCCTGCCAATACCCCAGCACCACCAGAGCCTCCGGGCCTGCCCGAGCGGCCAACCCGCCCTGGCCAATGAGTTGCTCAAGGCGGATACGTCATTGCCGCGCCTTCGGCGCTTGTTGCGGCCATTTCCTGCAGGAAGCTAGTGCCGCGCCTTCCCCTGGGCGCGGCAACCCGCCTTTCCCGTCGTTACCGGCTGATGCCTCGCCAGTCGCTCGCTGCGCGTGCAACCAACCCTTCCGGGTGATTGCTCGGCCGAACCACTGACAAGTTTCCCCGGCCCGGGAAACAGATTGCGAAGGGGGCGTTCTGGCGCGGGCGGGATCTCGAGCGTCGCAGTTGCACGCAGTTGGATCGCCCGACGCATCATAGCCGGGCACAGGGTCATCACCGCGCCCGCAAGCGCGTCTGGCGGCGTTGTGATGCTCCCGAACCGGCCAACCCGGCATTGGCGGTTCGAAAATTCGCGGTTTTCGGTTACGCTGGGGTGATCCTGCCGCAGCCGAAAGCCTTGACATGCCCCGCAAGTCGCTCCGTTCCGTTCTCGTTGCAGCCGCGCTTTGCCATCCCGCCCTGGCCCTCGCCCTGCCCGATGGCGAGGGGCGCGATACGGTCGAGGCTGTCTGCGCCTCCTGCCACGGAGTGCATCTGATCGAGCGCAGTTCGGGCTATACGCATGACGAGTGGCAGTTTCTGTCTGCCACCATGATCGACCTGTCGGGCGATCCCGCCATGCAATCGGAAATCATCGATTATCTGGCCGAACACTTCCCGCCCGGCGACAACCGTGCGGCGACGCCGGCCGATGGCCCGCTGAGCATCCATTTCGAGGAATGGAAGGTGCCCACGCTTGGCCAGCGCTCGCGCGATCCGGTCGAGGCGCCCGATGGCAGCATCTGGTGGGTAGGGCAATGGCTGGACATCCTTGGCCGGCTCGACCCTGAAACCGGCGCGATGGAGGAATTCGACCTGCCTGCCGGCGCGCGGCCGCATTCGGTGAATATCGGCCCCGACGGTGCCGCCTGGTACACCGGCAACCGCAACGCCACCATGGGCCGGTTCGACCCGCAAACCGGCGAAATCACCGAATTTCCCATGCCCGACGAAGACGCGCGCGACCCGCACACAGCCGAGTTCGCCGCCGATGGCATACTGTGGTTCAGCCTGCAGCAAAGCAACATGATCGGCCGGCTGGACCCGGAAAGCGGCGACGTGCGGCTTGTCACCAGCCCGCGCGAGCGCTCGCGCCCCTATGGGCTGAAGATTGCCGAGGATGGCACCGTGTGGGTTTCCTGCAACGGCGCCAACTGTCTGCTGCGCATCGACCCCGACACGATGGAGATCAGCGAGATCACGCTGCCCGAAGCCGGCACCACCGTGCGCCGGCTCGATATCGACGAGGACGGAATCATCTGGTGGGTGAATTCCGGTCTGGGGCGGCTGGGCCGCTACGACCCGACGAGCGGCGACATTCAGGAATGGGACTCGCCCAGCGGGCCGCAATCGCACCCTTATGCCATCGCGATGTTCGATGGCGCGGTCTGGTACAATGAAAGCGGGGTGCGGCCCGACATGCTGGTGCGCTTTGATCCCGAGACCGAGGCTTTCCAGAGCTGGCCGATTCCCTCGGGCCCGGTGCATGCCGGCATCCTGCGCCACATGCGTACCACGCTCGATGGCGAGGCGCTGCTGATCCACCAGAGCGGCACCAACCACATCGCCCGCGTTACCATCGAGCGCGACAGCCCCGCCCGGTAGCAACGCCCGAGCGCAAAGCCGGGCATGCCATTCGGGTGGCTGTCGCCGGCGTCAGCTGCCCATCCAGCGGCGCAGCAGCCAGTACCACTGCCCCGGATTGGCGAGAACGCGTGCCGAAAGGCTGTCATTGATGGCCGTGGTCATGGTCAGGGCGTCGGTGTGGGGGATCGGCGCCTCGAACTCGACATCGAACTCCGCGCCATCGGGCCGGCGCGTACCGTAGGCGGGCACAAGGGGCAGGTCATATTTCAGCGCCAGCGCGGCGGCCGATGTCGATGTCAGGGCGGGCAGGCCGAGGAAGGCGACAGGGATCCCGCCAGCATATTTCTCGTCAAGCAGGATTGCCAGAAAGCCACCCTTGCGCAGGTGGCGCACCAGATCCATCGTGCCGGCGCGCCCGATCGCGATGACGGGCCGGCCGCCCTGTTCGATACCGGCAAGAAAGCCCCGCTGGTAGAAACGGTTCTTCTGCGGGCGATAGACGGCCCCTGTCTCCATCCCTCTTGCCTTGAGGACGGCGCGCACGGCATCCCACTGGCCGAAATGGCCGGAAACGATGATCGCGCCCTTTCCCTCGGCACGCGCCTGCTCGAGCGCCGCCAGCCCCGGACCCGAGACATGGAAGCGCTCCGGTCTTGCCTGGAACTCGGCGCTGTGCAGGATCTCGAAAAGGGTGCGCCCCATGTTGCGGCCCATCTCGCGGCTCAGTGCCGCGCGTTGAGCGCGCGGCATGTCGGGGAAGACCCGCAGCACTTCGCTGTCGAAGCGCCAGCGCGCGGGCGGAAACCAGCGCATCGCGAATCCGACCATGTTCCCGAACAACCGGGCCCGATGATCGAGATTGCGCAGGCGTGTCGCTGACAAGGCAGACCACAGCGGAATATACTGGGCGCGATGCCAGGCCGAGGTGAAGAAGCGGGAAGCCATACACAGTCTATGGGCGCATTCTTGCTTCCGGCCAACACTTATTCGCCAAGCGGGGCTGACAATCTGCTGATCACGAAAGGGTAACCGCATCGGCTGCGCGGTCATGGCGCGGCTTTCCTGCGTACTGTGCGCCGGCGGCGGCAGCGCCCGCAAGGCGCGCGAGGCGGGTGGGCGGGAGCGCGGCTGAGCTGGGCGCTTTTCGCCCACCTGCCGGGCTCTTCCTTCAGGTGGAATTGACGCCGGTCGCGGTGCGCTCGAATTGCCGCACCCCTTCGGCAAGCCCGCCCAGCGCCTCGATCAGCCTGACGATCTCATCCACCCCCTTGTCATGGGCAAGCGATGCGATGACGAAAGGGTTGTCGCCACGCGCGGCGCGCGCATCTTGCGCGAGTTGCTCGACACACACGCCGACATAAGGCGCGAGATCGGTCTTGTTGATGACCAGAATATCCGAGCGAGCCACGCCGGGGCCGCGCTTGCGCGGAATGTCCTGCCCGGCGGCGGTGTCGATCAGATAAACGGTCAGATCGGCAAGCTCGGGCGAGAAAGTCGCGGCGAGATTGTCGCCGCCCGATTCGATGAAGACGATATCAAGCTGGGGAAAGGCCGCGTTGAGATCGGCCAGCGCGGCAAGGTTGATCGAGGCATCCTCGCGAATGGCGGTATGTGGGCAGCCGCCGGTTTCGATGCCGCGAATGCGCGCCGCCGGCAGCGCCTGCGCGCGCACCAGCGCCTCGGCATCCTCGCGGGTGTAGATGTCGTTGGTGATGACCGCGATCTCGTAGCGGCTGCGCATCGCGCGGCAAAGCTTTTCGGTCAGCGTCGTCTTGCCCGCGCCGACAGGGCCGCCGATGCCCACACGCAGCGGGCCGTTGGGGGAAGTCATGTGCGAAATATCCTTGTCTCCAGGGTTTCGTGCCAGGCCGAGGCCATGTCGCCACGCAAGAATGCGCCGCCCAGGTCATCGCGCGTCGCGGTGGCGGCGAAGGCCGCGACATCAAGGACTGTCGGGTGCAGCGCGGCCAGAACCTGCTGCCCCTCGGTCTGGCCCAGCGGCACGAAGCGCACGGCAATGGTGACCAGATTGCCGGCGAAGGCCTGCAGCATCAGCGCGATCACCGATGCCGGCGCAAGCGCCATGTCGCGCCCCAGCGCGCCAATCGCCACCGGCACCGCCATCGGGGCAAGCGCGCGCCCGCTCAGCGCGCCAAGCGTGCGGGAGAAGGCCACCCCCATGGCGCGCAATTCCTCAAGGCGTTCGCGCGTGGGTGCCAGCGCCTCGGCCAGTTCGGCCAGTTCCAGCGGGTCATGGCCACGCAGGGCAAGGCTGCAAAGGATCGCATCATTGCGCCCCGCGCCATGCTCCAGCGCCGCCGCCAGCCAGCGCCGCAGGCTGGCCGCGCAGCTCACCTCGCGCGCGGCGATGGCCCATTCCAGCCCGTGCGAATAGGCAAAACCGCCCAACGGAAAGGCGGGCGAAAGCCATTGCACGAGGTCAAGAAGATCCCTGCAGGGAGGCGAAATGGGTGGCGCCGCGTCCCTCATCGCGCGGCTTCAATGGTCATGCGCGTGATGGTCATGGCCCATGGTCCGGCCATGGCCATAGGCGCCGCCCTCGGGGGTGAAGGGGGCGTTGATATCGCGCAACTCGGCCCCCAGCCTGCGCAGCATGTCGGCAAGCACCGGGTCGCGCCGGATCAGCAGTTGGCCGGAACCGATCTGGCACGGGGTGTGGCGGTTGCCGATATGCCAGGCCAGTCGGGCGAGATTGTCGCCGCGCACCGCATGCAGCGGCTCGGGCGCGGCGCGAACGGCGACAAGCCGGCCGTCGGTCAGCTCGAAGGCATCACCCTCATTCACGTTCACCGTCTCGGCAAGATCGACGAAGAAGACCTGCCCGCAGCCGGTTTGCAGACGCTTGCGACGCAACAGGCGCGATTCATAGTCGAGCGCGATGGCGGCCTGCGCGACGGACCAATTGCCGGCGCGATGCAGGACATGGCAGCGGGGCGCGCTCATGGCGCGCCCTGCAAAGCGCTCAGCTTCCCAGAAGGTCGCGGAAGACGTGGCGCGGAACGTCCACGCGCGTCAGCCCCATTTCGGCCAGCTGCGCGTCGCTTTTCGCATAAAGCGCCTCGATCTCGTCTTGGCGCGCCAAGGCTTTTGCGAAGCCGTTGATCCCCTGCCCGATCGAGGCGAAGAACGCGTCGACCCGGCGCTGGACCTGATTGGAAAGCGGATTTCTGATTGCAGACACAGACAAGGGAAATCTCCGGTTCAGGTGGTCTCGTCCCACTGCCTGCGATATAGTCATTCTTGGCGATCATAGTATTGCCTTTTCTGCATGGCGGCATTGCGTCCCGGCATTCCTGCTGCATCGCGGCATATGCCCCTCGCCTCAGTACATGAAATAGCGTTGTGCCAGCGGCAGTTCCGCCGCCGGTTCGCAGGTCAGCACCACGCCGTCGGCGCGCACCTCATAGGTTTCGGGGTCCACCTCGATCTTCGGGCACAGATCGTTGAGCTTCATCGCCGATTTGCCGATCGGCGCGCGCGTGCCGGCAACCGCGAGCGTTTCCTTGGCCAGCCCCAGCCTGCCGCCCACGCCTTCTGCCTGCGCCGCCGCCGAGACGAAGCTGACCGAGCTGCGCGTCAGGCTGGCGCCGAATGCGGCGAACATCGGCTGGGAATGCACGGGTTGAACGGGGATCGAGCCATTCGGATCGCCCATCTGCGCCATGGCGATCGAGCCGCCAAGCAGCACCATCTCGGGCTTGGCACCGAAGAAGGCGGGCTTCCAGATCGCCAGATCGGCGCGCTTGCCTACCTCGATCGAGCCGATATGCGCCGCGATTCCATGCGCGATGGCCGGGTTGATGGTGTATTTCGCGATATAGCGGCGCGCGCGGACATTGTCGTTCTCGCCTGTCTCCTCTGGCAGGCGACCGCGCTGCAGCTTCATCTTGTGTGCCGTCTGCCAGGTGCGGATGATGACCTCGCCCACGCGTCCCATCGCCTGGCTGTCCGACGAGATGACGGAAAACGCGCCCATATCGTGCAGGATGTCCTCGGCGGCGATGGTCTCGCGCCGGATGCGGCTTTCGGCGAAGGCCACATCCTCGGGGATGCGCTTGTCGAGATGGTGGCACACCATGAGCATGTCGAGATGCTCCTCGATGGTGTTGACGGTGTAGGGCCGCGTCGGGTTGGTCGAGGAGGGGATGACATTGGCCTCGCCGCACAGGCGGATGATATCAGGGGCATGGCCGCCGCCCGCGCCTTCGGTGTGATAGGCGTGGATGGTGCGGCCCTTGATGGCGGCGATGGTGTGCTCGACGAAGCCCGATTCATTGAGCGTGTCGGAATGGATCATCGCCTGCACGTCGAATGCGTCGCAGACCGACAGGCAATTGTCGATCACCGCCGGTGTCGTGCCCCAGTCCTCATGCATCTTCAGCGCGCAGGCCCCGGCGCGGATCTGCTCTTCCAGCGCGGCGGGGGTGGAGGCGTTGCCCTTGCCCGCGAATGCCAGGTTCATGGCGATGCCGTCGGCGGCCTGCAGCATGCGCCCGATATGCCACGGCCCAGGCGTGCAGGTGGTGGCAAGCGTGCCATGCGCCGGGCCGGTGCCGCCGCCAAGCATGGTGGTCATCCCCGAATGCAGCGCATGCTCGCATTGCTGCGGGCAGATGAAATGGATGTGGGCGTCGAACCCGCCGGCGGTGACGATGCGCCCCTCGGCGGCGATGATCTCGGTGCCCGGGCCGATGACGATATCGACGCCGGGCTGGGTATCGGGGTTGCCGGCCTTGCCGATGGCGGCGATGGCGCCGTCCCTCAGCCCGATATCGGCCTTGTAGATGCCCGTCCAGTCAAGGATCAGCGCATTGGTGATGACCGTGTCCACCGCCCCCTCGGCGCGGCTGCGCTGCGACTGGCCCATGCCGTCGCGGATGACCTTGCCGCCGCCGAACTTGACCTCTTCCCCATAGATGGTCAGGTCGCGCTCGACCTCGATGATCAGATCAGTATCGGCCAGGCGCAGGCGGTCGCCGGTGGTGGGGCCGAACATGTCGGCATAGACCGCGCGAGGGATGGTGGTGCTCATAGATCGCCCATCACTTGCTGGTTGAAGCCAAAGACCCGCCGCGCCCCGGCATAGGGGATCAGGCGCACCTCGCGGGTCTGGCCGGGTTCAAAGCGGATTGCCGTGCCTGCGGCGATATCAAGGCGCATGCCGCGCGCGGGAGCGCGGTCGAAATCCAGCGCCGGGTTGGTCTCGGCGAAATGATAGTGACTGCCGACCTGCACGGGGCGGTCGCCGGTATTGGCGACCTCAAGCGTGATCGCCTCGCGCCCCGCATTGAGGGTGATCTCGCCAGCGGCGGGGAAGATCTCGCCGGGGATCATGCCAGCGTCATCCATGCGCCGGCAATCGCGGTGACGGCAGCAACGCCGCGCGTGACCTGCGGGCGCTGAACCCGCATTGCCACCAGCCCAATGGCCAGCCCCGCCGCGTGCAGCCCCAGCGTGGCAAGCACGAAACCTGCCGGATAACCCGCCACCGCCGGCCCCTCGACCCCATGCGCATGGCCATGCGCGGCGCCGAACAGCGCCAGCGCCGCAAGCGCGGCCACCATCGGCAAGCGCAGCGCCAACGCCGCCGCTGCGCCGACCACAATCACCGAGGCCAGAATCACCGGCTCGACGCCCGGCAAGGGCGACTGTCCCGCCCCCGCCAGCCCAGCCAGCGCCATCGCCGTAACAAACGCCAGCGGATAGGCCCAGAGCGCGCGCCCGCCGGTGAGCGCCGCCCACAGCCCCACCGCGAGCATTGCGGCAAGATGATCGGCGCCGGAAAGCGGATGCATCAGCCCATCCACAAAGCCGGTGCCGTGAACTTGAGCGTGCGGATGCGGGTGCGCCCAGGCGGCGGCGGGCAGCATGAGCAGCATGGCGAGCGGAATGTGGCGCATGAAACGCTCCTTCATCGGATCGGGTCGTGAACGGTGACAAGCTTGGTGCCGTCGGGAAAGGTGGCCTCGACCTGCACCTCGGTGACGATCTCGGCGATGCCGTCCATGCATTGCTCGCGGGCGATGACCTCGCCCGCCGCCTGCATCAGATCGGCGACCGAGCGGCCATCGCGCGCGCCCTCGATGACAAAATCGGCGATCAGCGCGATGGCCTCGGGGTGGTTGAGCCGAACCCCGCGCGCCAACCGCCCGCGCGCGACCATGGCGGCAAGGCTGACCAGCAGTTTGTCCTTTTCGCGTGGTGACAGATTCATGGCGTGGCTTCCTGCTGAATGGCCCAGGCGCGGGGCAAGGGTGCGCGGCTGATCGCATGCAGGCCGCGCGCCAGCACACGGCGCAGAAGATGCGGCGCGGACGAGATCAGGCGCGCCATCAGCCGCCCGTCCCAGGCCGACAGCGCGGCCTCGACCCCTTCTGCCGCGAGCGCCGTGCGCAGTGGCGCGGCGCGGTCCTCGGCATCGGGCGCGACGATGATCAGCGTGGCAAGCGCGGTGGCATCGCCCAGCGGCGCCGGGTTTGCGGCGAGCGGCAGGGCAAGACGCTGCACATCATGCGTGATCAGGCGCCCGCCCCGGCGGATGCTGCGGCCATCGCCCAAGGCGGCGCTGATCGCGTGTTCGCCCATCGCGGCGCGGCCCAGCGTGAGCATTTCCACCAGCACAAGCTCAGCATCCCCGGCCATCTCGACGCAAAGGCGCCGCTCCAGCGCGCTGGCGTTGAACAGGATTGTCTCTTGCGGCAACCAGGCGAGCGCGGCGCCGCTGCCGATCTCAAGTTCCGTGCTCACCCGCGCCGCGCCGCCCGCGCTGCGATAGATGCGCTCTGCCGCCTGGGTGGTGCAGGCCAGTGCCGCGCCGGGCCCGAGCACGATCTGGGCATGCAAGGTGTCGCCACCGGTCAGCCCGCCGGCGGTGTTGACGAACACCGCCTCGCGCGCGCCGGCATGGCCCTTCAGCAGGAACAGCTTGGCACAGCCCGACTGGTACAGCGCATTGACCCGGTTTCCCGCGCCCATCCGCAGGATGGTGCGGCCATGGCTGCGCTGCGCAGCTAGCGGGATGGGTGCGAGGATCGTCATGGGCGTCAGGGGACAACCTGAATGGATGCGATGACTCCGACGCTAAGCGACAGGGGAGCAAGGGCGAGAGAAAGACGCGCTCAAACGGGCGCTGCGGCCACTCAACGGCGAACCGCTGCATATTAGATGAGCAATTGCATGAATTTCGTGCACACCGAGAACATCGGGTGGTCGTATCCAGCCCCGTGTCATGAATCGTGCCGGCCCCGACGCGCCGAAGCATCACCCTGCATCATTCAGTATGGCGAATATGACCAGTGGACGCCGCAGCGCAGCGTAAACTTTGGACGTTCGCTCACTCAAAGCGCGTAAAAATTGGCCGATGGAAAATAAGCGCGGCGCGAAACACTGGTGACACGCATGCTCATTTGCCTTGTGCGGGTCGGACGGAAAGAAATGCCGCACTGAACCCAAGATCACAAGCATGCCCGACGGCCCGATCCTGGCAGATACCGACCGCCGGACATGCGCAACACAGGACTGCTGCCGAGGGCGATATAGGTTTCCGAATTTATCCGGCAACCCGTTTCACCTGCGGCATGCAGACACATCACAGGAGCATGCCACCCATGACCAAGAAAACCCTTCTGGCCTCGGCCACCGCGACGGCCCTGCTGGCCGCCGGACCCGCCCTTGCCAACTGCCCCATACAGGTGGGTGTGCTGCACTCGCTTTCAGGCAGCATGGCGATTTCGGAAACGACATTGCGCGATGTCATGCTGATGCTTATCGAACAGCAGAATGCCGCTGGCGGGCTGCTGGGCTGCGAACTGGAGGCGGTGGTCGTCGATCCCGCCTCGGACTGGCCGCTTTTCGCCGAGCTGACGCGCCAGCTTCTGAGCGTGAACGAAGTCGATGTGATCTTTGGCGCCTGGACCTCGGTCAGCCGCAAGGCGATGCTGCCGGTTCTGGAAGAACTCAACGGCCTGCTCTTCTATCCTGTCCAGTATGAGGGGCAGGAAAGCTCGCGCAATGTCTTCTACACCGGTGCTGCGCCCAATACCCAGGCCATTCCGGCGGTGGACTACTTCCTCGAAGAGCTGGGGGTGGAAAGCTTCGCGCTGCTGGGTACCGACTATGTCTATCCGCGCACCACGAATGCTATCCTCGAAGCCTATCTGCTTGAGCGGGGCATCGCGCCGGAGAACATCTTCGTCAACTACACACCCTTTGGGCATTCCGACTGGTCCACCATCGTGTCGGATGTGGTGGCGCTTGGTGCCGGCGGTGGTCAGGTCGGCGTGATTTCGACCATCAATGGCGATGCGAATATCGGCTTCTACACGGAACTGGCCGCGCAGAGCATCAGCGCCGATGATATTCCGGTGGTGGCCTTCTCGGTCGGTGAGGAAGAGCTGTCGGGGCTCGACACTTCGCGCCTGGTCGGTCATCTGGCGGCCTGGAACTACTTCATGTCGGCCGACACCCAGGCGAATGAAGAATTCATCGCCGCCTGGCATGAGTTCATCGGCGACGAAAGCCGCGTCACCAACGACCCGATGGAAGCGCATTACATCGGCTTCAACATGTGGGTGAACGCGGTCGAGGCAGCGGGCACCACCGATGTCGATGCGGTGCGCGAGGCCATGTGGGGGCAGGAATTTCCCAACCTGACCGGTGGCATGGCGGTGATGAACCCCAACCATCACCTGTCCAAGCCGGTGCTGATCGGCGAGATCCGCGCCGATGGCCAGTTCGACATCATCAGCCAGACCGAAGAGGTTCCGGGCGAGGCCTGGTCGCCCTTCCTGCCCGAAAGCGCCACCCTGACGAGCGACTGGCAGGCGCTGGGTTGCGGCATGTTCGACACCGCGACCGAGACCTGTGTTCAGATGACCTCGAACTACTGAGGCAAGGCGGGATGCGGGGAAAGTGCGCCCCGCATCCCACGCCTGGCAGTGAATGAAAGCCCCCCAATGCAGCGATTCATTCATATCGCGACCCTGCTTGCCTGCCTGGCCCTGCCGGCCGTGATGAGCGCGCAGCCCGCCTTGGCGCAAAGCGACACCCCGCTGCAGAATGTGCTGCAAACGGTGCGGGAACGGGTCGCCAACCCCTCGCGCGGGACGGTGCCCGAGGTTCTGGACGCGCTGTTGGCGGCAGAGGCCCCCGGAACGGTGGATTTCCTGCGCGCCTGGGCCGAGCGTGGCGTTTACGAGCGCCAGGGCGACGGGCTGTTCTTCTTCGCCCGAGAAGAGGCAGATCGCAGCCTGACCCTGCTGGACATCGATCGTGGCACCGAGGCCGGACAGGTCGGCAGCCGCGATGTCAACCAGATCAGGCCCAATGCCGGGGTGCGCCGCGAGATCGGCGCGGCGCTGGTGCAGTTCGAACTGACCGATCCAGACCCGGCGCGCCGTCGCGCCGCGCTGGAATCGGCGGCGCGCAGCCCCGATCCCGACCAGATCCCGGCGCTGGAAATCGCGATTGAGGCCGAGAGCGACCCGGCCCTCGCCGCCCGGATGGCGCGGCTTCACAGCCTGCTGATCGCGCGCTTCGAAACCGACACGGCGATACGCGTCGCCGCCATCGAGAACCTTTCCGGCGATATCAGCACCGAGGCACGGCGGGTTCTCAACCAGCTGCTGGCAACGCGCGCCGGTTTCGCCGAAACCCTGCCCGAGGACACCAATATCGCGCGCATCCGCACGCCGGGGCAGGATATCGAGCTTGCCGCCGCCTATGCCCAGCTTTCCGATGCCGGGCTGGCCCCGCCGCGCCCGGGACGCAACGCCATCCGCGACGCGCTGCGCGCCAATGTGGTGAACGGGTCGGTGGGTGGCATCCAGGTGCACCAGCTCGACACCGACGCGGCGCGGCGCGAAGCTTATCGCGCGCTGGAGGACGCTGGCACCGTGCCGCCCCTTCCCAGCCAGGCCGAGATGGAAGCGGCCGTGGCCACGCATGTCTTCTTCGATGCGTATCTCGAGCCCGACCGCGCCGTGACCAACGCCGCGCGCGATGCGCTGGACAGCACACGAACGGTGATCTCGGCCTGGCAGTTCCTTGGCATCACGCTCGATGCGCTGTCGCTCGCCTCGATCTTCTTTCTGGCCGCGATCGGGCTGGCCATCACCTTTGGCGTGATGCGGGTGATCAACATGGCCCATGGCGAGTTCATCATGATGGGCGCCTATACCGGCTATGTCGTCCAGACGCTGATCCCCAGCTATACGCTCAGCCTTGTCGTGGCGCTGCCGCTGGCCTTCGCCGTGGCCTTTGCCGCCGGCGTGACGATGGAACGGCTGGTCATCCGCCACCTTTACACCCGCCCGCTGGAAACGCTGCTGGCGACCTTCGGCATATCGATCGCGCTGCAACAACTGGCCAAGAACATCTTCGGCACCCAGGCGCGCCCGCTGACCGCGCCCGACTGGCTGGCGGGCGCGATCCGGTTCAACGACATCGTGTCGATTTCCACCATCCGCGTGGCGATCTTCGTCATGGCGCTGATGTTCCTGCTGCTGCTTCTCTACATCCTCAACCGGACGCGGCTGGGGCTTGAGGTGCGCGCGGTCACGCAAAATCCGGGCATGGCGGCCTCGATGGGCATCAACCCTGGCCGCATCAACATGCTGACATTCGGGCTGGGCTCGGGCATCGCCGGGGTAGCCGGTGTGGCGATCGGGCTATACGCGCAGGTCACATCCGAGATGGGCGCAAACTACATCGTGCAAAGCTTCATGACGGTGGTGGTGGGCGGTGTCGGCTCGGTCTTCGGCACACTCGCCGGCGCCGGGCTGATCGGCGCGTTGCAGAAAGGCATCGAGTGGTTCAACCCGGCCAACACGCTAGCCGCGCAGACCTACATGGTGCTTTTCATCATCCTGTTCATTCAATTCCGGCCAAAGGGCATCGTCGCGCTCAAGGGCCGGGCGGCGGGGGACTGAGAAATGGCCATGCCCGTATCCGAAACCACGCATGCCCCCCCTGCCCCGCGCCGCAGCTTCCTGCACGAAAACCCGTCGGTGCTGTGGTTCATGGCCTGCCTAGGGCTCTTCACGCTGATCGTCAGCGTGCTGTCCGAGGGGATGGGCACCGGCGCGATCTCGACCTCGCTGGTGAAGATCCTCGGCATGACGCTGTGCCTGTGCCTTATCGCCATCGCCATGGATCTGGTCTGGGGCTATTGCGGCATCCTCAGCCTTGGGCATTTCGCCTTTTTCGGGCTGGGTGGCTATGCCATCGGCATGTGGCTGATGTATGCACGCGCCGAGATCGTGGTGCGTGACAACCTCGCCGCCGGCACCATCCCGCCCACCGAGACCGAGGTGGCCGAGGCGGTCGCGGCACAGATCTTCGGCGTCGTCGGCTCGTCCGAACTGCCGCTGATCTGGTCCTTCGCGGGCTCGCTGCCCTTTCAGTTGGCGATGGTCGTGCTGGTGCCGGGGCTCTTGGCGCTGGTCTTCGGCTGGCTGGCCTTTCGCAGCCGCGTCACAGGCGTGTATCTGTCGATCCTGACGCAGGCGATGACGCTGGCGCTGTCGCTCTATCTTTTCCAGAACGACACCGGCCTGCGTGGCAACAACGGCCTGGCGGGGTTGCAAAACATCCCCGGCTTTCTCGACGTGCCGCAATCGGTGCTGTCGGTTTGGTTCTTCTGGGCCTCGGCCGCAGCGCTGGGAGCAGGGTATCTGTTCTTCGCCTGGGTGGTCTCGGGCAAGTTCGGCTCGGTCATCCGCGCCATCCGCGACAATGAAACCCGCGTGCGCTTCCTGGGCTACAATGTCGAGGGCTACAAGCTTTTCGTCTTCACCCTGACGGCCGTCATCTCGGGCATCGCCGGGGCGCTCTACTACCCGCAGGCGGGCATCATCAACCCCGCCGAAATCGCCCCCATCGCCTCGATCTACCTGGCTGTCTGGGTGGCGATCGGCGGGCGCGGGCGGCTTTACGGGGCGGTGATCGGCGCGGCTGCCGTCTCGCTCCTGTCCAGCTGGCTGACGGGCGGCGGCGCGCCCAACATCGATCTGGGCTTCTACCGGATCGTCTGGACGGATTGGTGGCTGGTGCTGCTGGGGCTCGGGTTTGTCCTGGTCACGCTTTTCTTTCCCAGGGGAATTGGCGGGCTGTTCGACTACCTGGTGAGGAAAAAGCCATGACCACGCTGCTTGAAGTCTCTGATGTGTCGGTCACTTTCGATGGCTTTCGGGCCATAAACGAGCTGTCTTTCGCCATCGGCCAGCCCGAACTGCGCGCGGTGATCGGGCCTAACGGGGCGGGCAAGACCACCTTCATGGATATCGTCACCGGCAAGACCCGGCCTGATACGGGCCGCGTGCTGTGGGGCGAGCGGCAGGTGGATCTGCTCAGGCTGTCGGAATCGCAGATCGCCAGGACCGGCATCGGCCGCAAGTTCCAGAAACCCACCGTATTCGAGGAACAGAGTGTGCGCGAGAACCTGGCCATGGCGCTGGCAAACCGGCGCGGGCCGCTCTCGGTGCTGACCTGGAAGGCGACTTCGCGCGACCGGGCCCGCATCGATGAGTTGGCCGAGGAAACGGGCCTTGCCGAAAGGCTGGATCACCGCGCGGGCGATCTCAGCCACGGGCAGAAGCAATGGCTGGAAATCGGCATGCTGCTGGCCCAGGAGCCGCGCCTGCTGCTGGTCGATGAGCCCGCCGCCGGCATGACCCCGGCAGAGCGCGAACACACGACCGACTTGCTGAAAAGCGCCGCGCGCAGCCGGGCGGTGATGGTGATCGAGCACGACATGGAGTTCATCCGCCGCCTCGAATGCCGCGTCACTGTCCTGCATGAAGGCGCGGTGCTGGCCGAGGGCTCACTCGATCATGTGACCCGCAACCAGCAGGTCATCGATGTCTATCTGGGACGCTAGGCCATGTTGAGCGTCGAGAATCTGACCCTGCATTACGGCGCCTCGCAAATCTTGTGGGGGGTCTCGCTTCAGGCGCGTCCAGGTGCGGTGACGGCGGTGATGGGCACCAATGGCGTGGGCAAGACAAGCCTGCTGCGCGCAATAGCGGGCCGGCACCCGTATTCCGGCGGTGCGATCTGGCTGGATGGAAAGCAACTTGACCATCCCAGCGCCGTGCAATGCGCCCGCGCGGGAATTGCCTATGTCCCGCAGGGGCGCGAGATTTTCCCTCTCTTGACCGTGACGGAAAACCTGCAGACGGGTTTTGCATGCCTGCCGCGCAGCGAACATCACATCCCCGGGCGGATCTACGAGCTTTTCCCGGTGCTGAAACAGATGAAGGATCGCCGCGGCGGAGACCTTTCCGGCGGGCAACAGCAGCAGCTTGCCATCGCCCGCGCCCTGATCGCCCGGCCCCGGGTGCTGTTGCTGGATGAGCCCACCGAAGGGATCCAGCCCAACATCATCAAGCAGATCGGCAAGGTGATCGAATTGCTGCGCGAGGAAGGCGAGATCGCCATCGTGCTCGTCGAGCAGTTTTTCGACTTCGCCTATGGCCTTGCCGACGAGTTCTGCGTGCTCAATCGCGGCGAAGTGGTCTTGTCGAAACCGGCCGGCGCGGTCACGAAACAGGAAATCCTGGAACGCGTCTCGATCTGACACCGGGTTCGGCTGGTCGGTTCTAGCCCATGCGCTGCCACAGTTGCGGCGCCAGCGCGCCCAGCCTGTCCTCGATCGCTTCCATGGCATCAACGATCAGATCCTCGCGCCAGCGCCTTCCCACGATCTGCACGCCGATCGGCACCGGCCCGCCCGGCAATTCGGCCAGCCGCGCCGGCAGGTTGCCCGCCGGCAGGCCCATGAAGTTGATCGAATAGGACCACAGCGCCGCACCGAGCACCTCGCGCACGCCCTCGGGCCCTTCGGTATCGCGGTCGGGGGTGAAGAAGGGTTGCGGCAGGAATGGGGTCAGCACCAGCGGATAGCGCTCGAGCAGGCCCGCCCATTCGCGCGCGAAATGGCTGCGTCGGGCCATGGCCTGCATTTGCGCCTGCGCATCGAAGGGCGAAAACTGGCGGAAATACTCGTCAAAGATGGCGCGGATCGTGGCGCTGCCGATGGCGTCGATATCGGGCTTCATCAGCGCCGCCACCTCGGTCATCAGCGCGCGGTAGCCAACCTGTCCGGCCTCGGGCATGCCAGGTGGGGTGATCTCTTCCACCACATAGCCGGCATCCGTCAGCGCCGCGCGCGCCGATGCCAGCGCCGCCTCCACCTCGGGGTGCAGATCGAAGCCGAAGGTTTCGTTCGTGAAGCCCACGCGAACTGGCCCTTCCGGCGCCTCGCCGCGCCAGGGCAGCGGCACATGGAACGGGTCGCGCGCATCAGGGGCGATCATCGCGGGCATGGAAAGGTGCAGATCGCGCGCATGGCGCGTGATCAGCCCCTGCACCGACATCAACTGCGCCAGCAGCCCCCTTTCGGCCTTTTGCGAGGGGTTCCAGGCCGGTACCCTTCCCAGCCCGGGCTTGACCGTCACCGCGCCATTGGCCGAGGCCGGAAAGCGCAAGGACCCGCCAATGTCGTTGCCATGCGCCAGCGCGCCGATCCCGGCCATCACCGCCGCGCCGGCCCCGCCCGACGACCCGCCGGCGCTGACATGGCGCCCCCAGGGGTTGTGCGTGCGCCCGAAAAGCGGGTTGTCGGTATCGGCGCGAAAGGAAAACTCGGGCGTGTTGGTGCGTCCGATCACCACTGCCCCGGCCGCCTGCAGGTTGCGCACCACCGGCGCGTCGGCCGGCGCGATCAGGTCCTTCAGCGCCACCACCCCGTTCGATGTCGCCTGCCCGGCCTGATCGACATTGATCTTGATTGTCACCGGCACGCCATGCAGCGGCCCCGGTGCGGCGCCCCCGGCGCGGGCGCGATCCAGCGCGCGCGCCGCCTCCAGCGCGGCCTCGCCGGTATCGGTGACAACGGCATTCAGGCCCGGATTCACCGCCCGCATGCGCGCCAGCGCATCGGCCACCGCGGCCTCGGCGGTGACAGCGCCTTCTCGAATATGTGCGGCCAGTTCGCCGGCGCCGAGTTGCCAAAGGGAATTATTTGCCAAACAGAACTCCTGCCACTGTGCTTGGCTGCCGCAACGCACCGCCGGCATGCCGCCTGAAGGATGGCCCAAGCATTGCCGATGCCCGCTGCCGCCGCAAGGCCCTGCCCTGCGCCTTCGCCCGACGTCAACACCCGACAGAATTGCACCAGCGCAAGAGAGCGTGTCGATTAAAGCGTTTCAGGTTTAGACGGAAGCATAGCCTGCGTTCTTGAGGTAGTTG
>JAFIEG010000043.1 GCA_020832665.1 Pararhodobacter sp.
ACACAAAATGGGAATCCCCTTTCGATTCAGAGAAAGGCTGAGCCGCTCTAGTATGACAGTCTGCCTCGGCGGTGCGCTGAGAAACGTCGTATCGGCCATTGTGGGCGATGGCCGCTCTTGCGAAAAGTCAGCGACTACTTCCGCGATTTGATCCAGCGTGACAAGGAACAGGCATAGGCCGATTCTGCAAGCGGGCATGTGCGATGCTTGCGCGCAGTATCGACCATCGTTACGCCGGGCATCATGCTCTCCGCCGACTATTCGCACCCACTCCGACTTCGTGCGCCTCCGCCGGCCATTCGGCCCCTCGATCACTTCCAGCCGGGAAACCCCAACACCCGTAAAGCCGTCCAACTGGACGCCCGACTTTCCGCATGGGTCTATTCCAGCTCAGCGTCTGAGCTGGTTCATTTTGCAGGAGCTGAGCAGGATCGTGGGGTAATGGTGCTGCATCTGCACATCGGCGATCATATTTCGGCCCTCGCGATTGTCGCCCTCCAGCCGCAACCCGCACAGCCGGCGGAAGGTGCCGCGCGCGCCATCGGCAGCGAAGACCTGTTGTGCCGACAAGCGGTAGCTGCCCTTCGGGTCGGCGATGATCAGGGCAAGTATAGGCCCGGGTGTTGCGGGCGCGTGATCAGCCGCAGTTGCGATGCGATCAGTGCGCCACCCAGACCAGCCACAAGATGATCGGAGGGAAGGCGAAAAGCAGCAGCGCGCGCAGGACATCGGTGATCAGAAACGGCAGAACACCCTTCATGGTTTCCGACATCCGGATATCGCGGGCCATCGAGTTGATGATGAACAGATTCAGCCCCACAGGTGGCGTTATCATTCCCATCTCCACCACGATCAGCACCAGAATGCCAAACCACAGCCCAACCTCTTCGGGCGTCATGCCCAGGTCCAGCGCCATGACGATCGGAAAGAAGATCGGCACTGTCAGCAGGATCATCGAAAGCGTGTCCATAACGCAGCCCAGAACGATATAGACCAGCAGGATGATCCCGATGATCAGCCAGGGGTTGACCGGCAGACCACCAACCCAGGCGGCTGCCGACTGCGGCACCTGTGTCAGCGCCAGGAAAGTGTTGAACACCCCCGCGCCCAGAACGATCATGAAGATCATGCCGGTTCCGGTTGCGGTGCCCAGAAAGGCATCGCGCAGCGCATCACGCGTGAGATTGCCGCGCAGCAGTGCCACCAGACCCGTGCCCAGAGCCCCCACTGCCGCCCCCTCGGTCGGGGTGAAGATGCCCGAATAGATGCCGCCGATGACAAGCGCGAAGATCACCACCACCGGCCAGATTTCCAGCAAGGTTGCCAGTCTTGCGCGCATGGGTTCCTTCGGCTGGACCGGGGCGGAATCGGGATATATGCGCACATAGATCGCCACCGCCGCCATGTAGCCCAGGATGGCGATGATCCCCGGCACGATGGCGGCGGTGAACAGCTTGACGATATTCTGGTTGGCCAGCACCGCATAGACCACCAGCACCACCGATGGCGGAATGAGAATGCCCAGCGTTCCACCGGCGGCGAGAACCCCGGTGGCAAGGCCCGGCGCATAGCCCGCCTTGCGCATTTCCGGCAACGCCACCTGGGTCATGGTGGCGGCGGTGGCCAGCGACGAGCCCGAAATCGCCCCGAAGCCGCCGCAGGCCCCAACGGTTGCCACCGCCAGCCCGCCGCGCCGGTGCCCCAGCCAGGCACGCGCCGCCTTGAAAAGCGATGTCGAAAGTCCGGCGTGAACCGCGAACTGGCTCATCAGCAGGAAAAGGGGGATGATCGTGAGCGAGTAGCTCGAAAACCTGTAATAGGCTGCTTCGTTGAGCCCATGCAGCGTGCCGTTCACACCGATCATGCTGAACGAGCCGACAAGCCCCACCAGCAGCATCGAAAGCGCAATGGGAATACGCGCCGCCATGAGCAGCAGCAGCGCGGCAAAGCCGATCAGGCCGAGGGTCATGCCGCTCATGAATTCTATTCCGTTGCAGGCCGATGGGCCGCCGGGTCAAAACCGCGCATCAAGCCGCGCACGCTCTCCCAGGCGGTGAAGAGGGAAATCAAGGCGGTCAGCCCCAAAAGGCCGGTTCCCGCCGCATAAGCCCACCAGAGCGGCAGGCGGCGCATCATCGTGACTTCGTTGTAGCGGATCATGTCCTGCATTCCGACGAAGGTTCGCCAGCACAACAGGCCCATCGCCAGCGCAAACAGAAGCGAGCCGATCAGGGTCAGCGCCGTGCGTGTGCTCACCTTCGTGCGATAGACGAAAAGGTCAATCGTGACATGGGTGTAGCGTATCTGACAGTAAGGCAGAAAGCCGAAGATCGCGATCGCCGCGCCCATCTCCATGATCTCGTAATCGCCCCTGATCGCACCCAGCCAGCGCAGCCCCTCGGGGCCGCCAAACGGGCCGGCCAGCCAGCGCCCCAGAATGCTGACAACGGTCATTACCGCCAGCGCCAGCATCAACGCACCGGCCAGCAATGCAATCCATGTGGTCAACGCCAGAAGCACGGCGTGGATCCGATGAAAAAGCCGCTCTGCAAGGGCGTCCTTTGCCGACATCATTGTGCTCCACTCAAGGAACGGGGGCGCCGCAGCGCCCCCGCATGGCTGCATCAGCCTGATGTATACTCGGTCGCGCGGCGCACCAAGGCCTCACGAGCTGCCTCAAAAAGAGTCTGGCCTTCTTCGCCCATACCTTCGATCCAGGCATCCACCATCGGTTGCGCCAGTTCGCGCCAGCCGCTGTCCTCGTCCTGATCGATCCGCACGATTTCGTTGCTGTCGCTGGCCTCGAGCTCTTCGACGACGCTGGCGTGATGGCGCTCCCACTCGGCGGCCAGGGTCGGCAGTTCCGACGGGCCCGAGTTGTCGTCGATCAACTGGCGAAGGTCGTCTGGCAGGCCTTCATAGCGCTGCTTGTTCATCGTCAGCATCATCGGGTTGGCGTAGAGCTGCTCGTTCACAGCGTTCGAGAAGATGGTGTGATGGCCAACCAGCTCATGCACGCGCATGGCATGGATGTTGTCGAAAGGCATCATCACCGCATCCATGACCCCGCGCTGCAGGCTTTCGGGGATATCGCTGTTCGGTATGCTGAGAGCCTGGGCCCCGGCATTCTGCACGAAATCGGCCAGCGGGCGTGTGGGGGTCCGAACGCGCAGGTTCCGCAGGCTTTCGGGGCTGGTGATCGGCACCCGCGAATGGAACGAACCCGGCGTGGTGGCGAACAGGGTCAGCAGATGGGTTTCCGCGTATTCATCGGCGGCGTGCTCGGTGACATAGTCGTGCAGCGCCTGAGAGGTCGGCACCACCGAGTAGCCCATGAAGGGCAGATCGAACACTTCGGTTTTCGGAAAGCGGCCGGGGGTGTAGCCCGGCAGTGTCCAGACCATATCCACGCTGCCGGCACGCACCGAGTCATAAAGCCCCCGCGGCGCGCCGCCCAGTTGCATCAACGGGTAGACTTCGATTTGCAGCGCGCCATCCGACAGTTCCCCCAGCCGCTCGGCCCAGGGCGCCAGATAGCCGTAATGCGGTGCGGTGCCGGCAGGGGCGAAGTGGTGCAGCCGCAGCGTGGTATGCGCCTGGGCGCGGGCATAGCTCGGCACGATGGCCGGCATGGCCAGCGTTGCAAGCCCCAGCTTGGCGAAGCTCCTGCGCGTCAGTCCGTTTCTTTTGCGTTCCATTGAAGTCTCTCCTCCTCGTTGAAGTCAGGTATCCGGTTATCCGTTTGCGCCGAGTTGCTGGCGCATCAACAGCTTGTTGAGCTTGCCGGTGCCGGTCTTGGGCAACTCGCTCACGATCTCGATGCGCTCGGGCACCATCCATTTCGGATAACGGGATTGCAGATGCGTGCTGACCTCCCTGGCGGTCAGGGAAGTGCCAGCACGCGGGCAGACCAGTGCCACCGGTCGTTCGCCCCATTTTTCGTCGGCAACCGCGATCACGGCGGCCTCGGCGACACCAGCCAGTTCGGCGATGGCGTTCTCCATGTCGACCGAGCTTATCCATTCGCCGCCGGACTTGATCAGATCCTTCAGCCGGTCAACCAGTTGCACATAACCATCGGGCCGGATCACCGCCACATCGCCGGTTTTCAGCCAGCCATCCGGGGTGGTGGCCGGAATTGGCGCGGGGTGGCCGATATAGTTCTGCGTCACCCATGGGCCACGGCACTGCAACTCACCCTGGCTGCTGCCGTCCCAGGGAAGAACCGTGCCATCCTCGCTGGCAATGCGGAATTCGATGAAGGGAAGAGGCAAGCCGTTGGAAGCCCTGACCTTGATGCGCTCTTCGTCGCTCAGCGAGCCATGCGCGGGCAGAAGCCATGTCTGCGACGCAATGGGCGAGGTTTCGGTCATCCCCCAGCCGGTCTGCAGATAGATGCCATGACGGTCGAAAGTGCGGAACATTTCGGGCGAAGGCGCGGCCCCGCCCGACACCAGCATCAACCCTTCAGGCAGCTTCCAGCTTCGTTCGCCCGAGAGCGCCTGAATCACCCCGGTCCAGATCGTGGGCACGCCGAAAGCGATGCTCACGCGCTCCGCCTCGATCAGGTCAAGGATTTCTTCGGGCGTGATGCGTGGCCCCGGCAGCACCACCACCGATCCCGCCATCAGCGCCGCGAAGGGCAACCCCCAGGCATTCACATGGAACATGGGTGTCAACGTGAAGGTGACCGAGCGCGCCGAGAGGTTGAAGCAATCCGGCGCGATTGTGCCGAAAGCCTGAAGAACGACAGATCGGTGCGAATAGACCACACCCTTGGGTCGGCCGGTGGTGCCGGATGTGTAGCAGATCGCCGCCGCGGTGTTTTCGTCGAAGGTGCCCTCGGGCCAGTCGGCGAGCGCATTCGCGGCCAGAAGCTCGGACCAGGCGATGTCATGCGCCGCGTCGGGCTTGCCGTTCACGATGACATGGCGCGGGCGGACATGAGCCTCGACCTGGCGCCATAGTGGCAGCAGATCCTCGTCGACGATGACAATGTCATCGCCGGCATCGGCAATGATATAGGCCAGATCCTCGGGCGAGAGGCGAGGATTCAGCGTGTGCAGCACCGCCCCGGCAGCGGGGATGCCGTAATAGGCCACCAGGTGGTTGGCATGGTTCCACATCAAGGTGGCCACGCGGGCGCCCTGTTGCACGCCCAGCGCCGCCAGCGCCGAGGCCAGTCGCCGCGCCGCCTGCGCCGCCTCGGCAAAGGTCATGGTTTCGACAACGCCGGGCGCAAGCCGGCTGACAATGCGCTGATCGGCGAAGATCTGCTCGGCACGGCGCAGAATATCGGTCACGCGCAGCGGCGCAGCCATCATCGTGCTGGTGATCGGTGCCTTGGCATTGCTGGCGCGCTGCGCCTCGAAATCTTCTGTGTCGGTCAAGCCGCTCCTCCCGAAGTCTGCCGAAATCCGTTTCTGTCAGCTCACGCTGGATGCGATGTCGCGCCCGATGATTTCCTTCATGATTTCCGATGTGCCGGCATAGATGCGTTCGATCCTGGCGTCGACGAATGCCTGAGCCACCGGGTACTCTGCCATGTATCCATAGCCGCCATGCAGCTGCAGGCAGGCATCGGTGACCCGGCCCAGCAGTTCGGAATGCCACAGCTTGCCGGCCGAGGCCTGAACCGCGTCCAGCCGCCCTTGCAGCCTGAGCGCGATGAGATTGTCGCAAAACGCCCGCCCCGCCATCAGTTCGGCGCGCAGCCCGGCCAGGGTGAAGCGGGTATTCTGGAAATCCAGCACCCGCTTGCCAAAGGCCCGGCGCTCGGCGGTATAGGCCACGGTCTGCTCGAAAACCGCCTCGGCGCGCGCCTGACACTGCACCGAGACAAGCATCCGCTCCTGCGCCAGCTCATGCATCATGTAGGCAAAGCCACGCCCCTCTTCGCCCAGCAGGTTATCGGCGGGCACGAAGACATTATCGAAGAACAACTCTGCCGTGTCCTGCGCGTGCTGGCCGATCTTGCGCAGGTTGCGGCCGCGGCTGAAGCCCTCCATCCCGCGCTCCAGAACCAGAAGCGAGATGCCTTTGGCGCCTTTCGACGGATCGGTCACGCAGGCAGTGACCACCAGATCGGCGTTCTGGCCGTTGGTGATGAAGGTCTTCTGCCCGTTCACCCGCCAACCATTGCCTTCGCGCACCGCGGTAGTGCGGATCGCGGCAAGGTCACTGCCGGCGGATGGTTCAGTCATGGCGATGGCGGCGATTTTCTCGCCCGTAACGACGCCCGGCAGCAATCGCGACTTGAGGCTGTCGCCGCCGAAATCCTGGATATAGGGCGCAACGATCAGCGAATGCAGTGGAAAGCCCGGGCCGGTGGCGCCGATGCGGCACAACTCCTCGCAGGTGATGACATCGAACAGGATATCGGTGCCGGTTCCGCCATATTCCTCGGGCAACCAGGCGCCCAGCATGCCAAGGGCGCCGGCTTCGGCCCAGACCTCGCGCGGCACGCAATGCGCCTCGGCCCAACCGGCATGGTTGGGGGCGATCCGCTCTTCGCAGAAGCGGCGCACCGAGGCACGAAACTGCGCGTGATCGTCGTCGAACAGGCTGCGTGGAGATTCACTCATCGCACAGCTCGAACAAACCCGCGGCCCCCTGACCGCCGCCAATGCACATGGTGACCACCGCCAGCTTTGCACCGCGGCGCCGGCCCTCGATCAGCGCATGGCCCACCATGCGCGCGCCGCTGACGCCATAGGGATGACCCAGCGCGATGGCGCCGCCATTGACGTTCAGCCGATCATCGGGAATGCCCAGCCGATCACGGCAATAGAGCACCTGCACGGCGAAAGCCTCGTTCAGTTCCCACAGGTCGATATCGGCAATGCTCAGACCGGCGCGCTTCAGCAGCTTCGGCACGGCAAAGACCGGGCCTATGCCCATTTCATCAGGTTCGCACCCCGCCACCGCGAAGCCGCGGAAGATGCCCAGCGGCTTCAGGTCCAGCTCTGCGGCCTTGTCTTCATGCATGACCACACAGGCCGAAGCCCCGTCCGAAAACTGGCTGGCATTGCCCGCGGCAACCGTGCCGCCGGGCAGCGCAGGGCGAATGGCGGAGACACTCTCAAGCCTGGTGTCAGGGCGAATGCCCTCATCGGCGGAAACGGTGACTTCGCGCATCGCGAAACCGGCCTTGCTGTCGCCGGTGGCCATGGTCACCGTGATGGGCACGATCTCGTCGGCGGTGCGCCCCTCGGCGGCGGCACGCGCCGCGCGCTGCTGGCTTTGCACGCCGTATTCATCCTGCCGCTCGCGGGGAATGTTGTAGCGCTCGGCCACGGTTTCGGCGGTTTGCAGCATCGACCAGTAGAGCGACGGCTTGTTGGCGCGAAGCCAGTCTTCCTGCAGCATGTGGGTGTTCATCTCGTTTTGCACACAAGATATGGATTCGACACCGCCTGCCACCAGCACGTCATTTTCGCCCGCGACAATGCGCTGCGCCGCCAGCGCCACCGCCTGAAGCCCTGACGAGCAGAACCGGTTCACGGTCATCCCCGCCGTATCGACCCCAAGCCCCGCGCGCAATGCCGCCTGGCGGGCAATGTTCATGCCCGTCGCCCCTTCGGGATTGGCGCAGCCGAGTATGACATCCTCGACCAGCGCGCCGACATTGCCCGCACGCTCGACCGCATGCGCGATGGCATGCCCGGCGAGGGTGGCACCATGGGTCATGTTGAAACCGCCCTTCCACGAGCGTGCCAGCGGCGTACGGGCGGTCGAAACGATCACGGCGCAAGTCATGCGGCTTCTCCATCAAACAGGGATTGCAGGCCCTCGGCACGCTCCAACAGCAGGTGGTGCGGCTCCCAGAAGGCCGGATCGCCATGGGGGTTGAGCGCGAAGCGGCGCATCTTGCGCACCGCACTGACAAGGCCCAGTGTCTCGGCCCAGAGCATCGGACCGCCGCGATGGCGCGGAAAGCCGTAGCCGTTCAGATACACCACATCGATATCCGAAGGCCGCTGCGCCACGCCCTCGGCCAGGATGGCCGCGCCCTCGTTTACCAGCGCCAGAAGGCAACGCTCGATTATCTCTTCAGCCCCGATCTTGCGCCGCTCCACACCCAGCGAGGCGGAATGTGCCTCGATCAGGGGCAACAGGTCGCGGTTCTCGACGGGCTTGCGCGAGCCTGGCGGGTAATCATACCAGCCCTTCGCGGTCTTCTGCCCCAGCCATCCGCGCGACAGGATGAGGTCAGGCAAGGTGGGGTAGATCATCTGCGGCATCTCGATGGCCCGGCGCTGCCTGACCAGGGCGGTCACGTCGTTGCCCGCCAGATCCAGCATTCGGAAAGGCCCCATGGCCATGCCCCAGCCTTCGAGCGCGCGGTCAACCTGGGCCGGTGTCGCGCCCTCTTCGACCAGGAACTGTGCCTGCCGGATGTATTGCTCGACCATCCGATTGCCGATGAACCCGTCGCAGACACGCGCCACCACGGCCACCTTGCCCAACCGGCGGGCCAGCACCATCGACGTTGCCAGCGCCTCGTCCGAAGTGGCGTCGGCGCGCACGATTTCCAGCAGTTTCATTACATTGGCCGGGTTGAAGAAATGCAGCCCCACCACATCACCGGGCCGCGATGTCACGCCGGCAATCGCGTTCACATCAAGCGCCGAGGTATTTGTGGCCAGAATGGCGCCGGGCTTGAGCACCGCATCCAGCGCGGTGAATACCTCATGCTTGACCGCCATATCCTCGACCACCGCCTCAATGGCGATATCAGCCTCGCGCAGATAGTCATAGCTCGCGGCCACCACCAGCCGCCCGGTCAGCGCCGCACGATCCTCGGCGCGCAGCCTTCCGCGCTGCACCGCCCGGTCCCAGCTTTGCTCGGCCGCGTCGATTGCACGCTCGACAACCTGGGTGGAGCGATCCATCAGCCGCACCTCGAATCCGGCCTCGGCCAGGGCGATGGCAATGCCTTGGCCCATCGCGCCGGCCCCGATAACCGCCGCCTGCCGTAGCGGACGGGGACGCGCATCGGGGCTCAGACCGTCAATGGTGAAGGCGCGGCGCTCGGCCAGAAAGGCATGCCGGAAGGGGCGGGTGGCCGCATCGCTGCGCAGCCGGCCAAAGGCGGCATATTCTGCAACCAACCCCCGATCGGCGGGTTCAAGCGCCGCGCGTTCAACCGAATCGACGATCGGACGCAGGCCGGGCAGGCGGCGGGGATCACGCGACACGGCATTGCGCACGAATTGCATGAAGCCCTGAACATTGTCGGACGGCAGCCGGACATCGCGCAGGCGAGGCATGGGGCGCTTTCCGGCAACTTCGGCGGCAAAGGCCAGCGCCGCCTCGCGCAGATCACTCTTCACCACCCGGTCGATCAGCCCCTCGGGTGCGGTGTCGGCACGAAAGGTGCGTCCCTCGAGAATGAGGTTGAGCGCCGGCTCCATGCCGATGGCGCGGGGCAGCCGCTGGGTTCCACCCGCACCGGGCATCAGGCCCAAGGTGATTTCGGGCAGGCCAAGAAGCGAATCGGGGGTTGCGATGCGGTAATGGCAGCCCAGCGCCAGCTCCAGCCCACCACCAAGCGCCGAGCCATGGATCGCGGCGACAACCGGAACGTCCATTGCCTCGATCGTCTCGATCAGCGTCAGATGCAGGCATGGGTCGGCCAGGCTGTCAGGCGTGTCCATCTCGACAAGATCCGCCCCTGCCGAGAACGCACGCGCCCCGCCGACAAGCACCACCGCGCGGCAATCCGGGTCAGCGGCGGCCGCATCGAGTTCACGCAGAATCGCCGCACGCAGTTGCCGTGCGAGCAGGTTGAGCGGGCCACCATTCATGACGATGACATGCGTGCCAGCGTGACGCTCGGCGTTGGCAAGGTTGGATTCGTTCATTTCTTCCCCGTCCATCTTTGCACTTATTGTTTAAACGATCGTTCAAATTGTGCAATACTCGAACATCAATTTCACCTTTCGTTCAAACCATGGAAAGAAATGAAGCAAGAACAGTTCATTAACGCTGATCGGTTCGCCATCACCCGGGCGATCGCAGAAGGACGCAGCGATGTCGCGCTGGAGACAAGCCCCTTGTTGCGCGCGCTGAAATGCCGATTCCTGACGGGCGTGCCCGGTCGGCTGACAATCGGCTTCGAGCCAGGGCCCGACCACCTTCAGGGGCACGGGGTTGTCTGCGGCGGCATCATCGCCACGATGCTGGATTTCGCCCTGGCCTTTGCCACGCTTTCCAGGCTGGGCTCCGGCGACAGTGCCGTTTCGGTGGCGCTCAACGTATCCTATCTGGGGGCGGTGCAGCCCGAACCCGTGCGCGTCACGGCCGAGGTGGTGACGATGGGCTATCGCCTGGCCCAGGCCCGTGCCGAGTTGATCGACGCCGGCGGCAAGTTGCTGGCCACGGCACAGTCGCCGCTGGCCCTGCAGCGCGGCAATCCGGGATGAGAGTGCCTCAGGTGCTGGAAATGTCGGTCGGCAGGGCGGGCGCGGGATTGGCGGAGATCATCCGTGACAAAAGCTGTGCCATGCCGCTCGAAACCTGATCGGCGGTCCATGGCATGGTCGGATCATACCATTTCGACACCCAGGCCATGGCCCCGACGATCGCGAAGGAAACCATCTTCGGGTCACAGGGTGCGATCGAGCCATCGTCGATCCCGGCCCGGACGGATTCGCGCAAATCGTATTCGAGTTGCTTGCGCAACTTCATGATCTCTTCCGCCTGTTCAGGCTTCAGCGCGCCATCTTCCATCAGGATGAAGGTTTCGGTGGGCGAGGTGGTCACTGTCTTGATGTAATGCTGAACGATCAGGTGGATGCGTTCGTAACCGTTGCGCCCTTCCGCGACGCCCCGGTCATGGGCCAGCCGCGTGGCGCGCGCCGAGCGGATGTGGAGTTGATACAAAAGGTCGCTCTTGTCCTTGACGTAGTAGTAAAGCGCGCCTTTGGTCAGCCCCAACTCTTCGGTCAACTGGGCCATGCTGGTGCCGTGAAACCCGTAGCGATTGAACAGCCGCGCCGCGGTCTCGAACAGGATGGTTTCGCGCAATTCGCGTTGTTCTTCGGTGCTCTGGACATTGGCACCCCAAGCGCGCTTGCGACGACGCAGGGAAGGCTTGACAGCGCTCTTTTCATCAACAGCAAGCACGTTCTTTTCCGGTGCGGCGTTGTTCACCCGACGCATCTCCCTGTTGCTTGCTGGGCCGGCACGATATTGCCCGGCAGCGTCGTTATCTCGTGAAAACGACAAAATATCAAGTGTATGAGGATGCCCGGCTCCCTCCCTGTCCTGTCATGCGCCTGCAAGCACGCGCACAGGAAGAAAACGGCCGGAAAGGGTTGAGAGGGGTCGCCAAGCCTGCAAGGCCGTGTGAGTTCATAATCTTGCTGGACGCACTACTTGTGTGAGTTCAACCCCGGCGCAGCCGCCCACTGGCCTGCAGGCCGCGATCCGGGGCCCTCGCCTGCGCGCCCCAGCGGAACGAACACTGGCCGCTCGCGCGCCGGCAGCCCTGCCAGCATCGGGCCCCGTACAAAGCAGTCGTGCCGGGCCCTTCACCATCGGCTGATCCGGGTTGCCATATACTTCGCCCATGCGACGCTGTGCAGTGGTGGGGCATTGTTGCGGAGGAAGGAACGATCATCTGCTTCAGACGGCCATGTGCTGGTTCGATATCCGCTGAGCGCGCATTTTCAAACGCGCTATCAATAGCCGAGGAAATCCTGCGAGATCACCGCCGCGCATTCTGACTCCCACGCCGCTCGATGCGCGTCGAGGTCGTCGGGAAACCGGCCCAGCGCCACGGCTAGATCGAAGAACCCTCGCCGCGGCATGTCGCCCGCACGGCTGATCACCAGCGCCGCGATCATCGGGCGGCCGGCGGCCACATCCTCGCGCATGGTCTGCTCGAGCGCCGCGGCGACGCGCTGGATCGTCCCGGGTGGTTGCAGGCCGAGTTCGCTGGCCAGTGCCTGATAAGTGATGAACGGATCATCCGGGTCGCGCCGGGTGAGGATTTCGCGGACGCGCGCCGCAAGCGCGATGTCGGTATCGCTCATCCGCCCACCCCGAGTCTTTCGACGACATCTTCGAACTCGGGGTCGGCGGCATAGAGGCGCTCAAGCTCGCGCCGGGCGCGGGCGCGCTGGCCTGTGTCATGATAGAGTACCGCGCGATCATAGCGGATCTGGTGCAGCAGCGCCTCGGGCCGGTCCTTGCGGCGGCGGTTGGCCAGTGTGAAGACATCGATCGCGGCGTCCGGCAGGTCCAGCGCGGCCAGCGCCTTGCCGCGATAGAGCAGGATCGCGGTGTCGACCGGGGTTTCGTTCTCCACGTGCACCGTGGCGCGCACCACCCGGTCCATCAGCGCCCGGTCCTCGGGCGTATCGAGCGCCAGTTCGGCGAAGGACAGCAGCACCACCGGGTCACTCGGGTCGATCTCCAGCAATCGCTCGACATGCGCCATGGCGTCGCCGTGGTGGCCCTGAAGCTGCGCGATCTCCACCAGCGCCAGAAGCGTGCCGCGCTCACGCGGAAAGACATGGGCGAAGATGTCGCTGGTTACGGGAAGGCTGGCCTGCGCGGCGATCTCGTATTTCTCGAACAGCGTGCCCAGATCACCGATCCGATCCAGCGCGTGTTGGAAATGCGCCGTGGCGCGATCAAGCTCTTCCCGGCGCAGGCGGATCATTCCGGCCATCCAGGCGGCATCGGGCAGATCACCGGCATCTTCGAGTGCCGCCACGGCTGCATCCTGATCGCCATCATTGAGCGCACGGATGCCGTCGATGAAGCGCTTCTCCTGCGCCGGGGTCATCAGCCGCTGGAAGAACCCCAGTTTCAGCCGGTCACGCTGCGGCACCTTGGGCGCCGGCGCTGCGTCACCCCGCCCGGCGCGCTGGCGGTCGTGGACGGTGTAGAACAGCCCCGTGCCCGGCAAGCCCGCCGTCGCCCGGTTGCCACGCGGGCTGATCGTGTATTTTGCACCGCGCGGGCCCAGCGACAGCGAAGCCGTCGATTTCGACAGGTTCAGCGTGACCCCGGGGGCCAGACGGATGCGGCGCCAGAAGCGGAAGGGCATGGCAGATCGCCTCGCAAATTCACTCGATGACCGGGTAGAAGGGCCGCCCCCAGTCTTCCTGCGGATGGTCCATCATCAGGTCCACGAATACCGGCATCAGGAAGGCCAGGATCGCCGCCCCGTCGCCGACCTGGGCACGGTTCACGCCGCTGTTCCAGGTTGCGCCGCCATGCACCAGCTGGTTGCGCAGCACGTAGAGCCGGTCGAAGACGAAGCTGAGCACCCGCGCCGTGTCGCCCGCCTGAAAGGCATTGGCGAAGGCGCGGGCCGAGGTTGCAAACCTCTCCTGCCAGTTCTCGAAGCCATCGATTCCGTTATGGTGCTGCCAGAACGGGTTGAAGACGAAGCGGTTCTCCATCAGCAACCGCACCGGGCCGGAAAAGCGCTGCCACAACGCCTTGTAGATGCGCCGCTCGGCGTCCAGCGCATCCAGCCGTTCGAAGTAGCCGCGAAAGGCGTCGCGCTCGCTGGGGGCGACGGCCTGGACCTCGCGCTCATCGGCATAGGCAGCGTTGAAGGCGATCCAGAGAAAGATGAACCGCGCGTCATGATCCTCGCCGCAGGCTTCGGCCCGGCCGATCCAGCTAATGGCGCGGTGCACCCGCAGGCCCATGGTTTCGGGAAACCCCGCACGAATGGCGCGCTGCTTGGTCTTCAGGGCCTGGAATTGGGGCTCAAGCATCAAGACGCATCCTTCGCAAAATGGCTGACAGTTGAATGTCGGGTCGCTGTTCAATCCATGTGCTGACCACGGAACCTTGCAGGTTCTTCCGCACAAGGCAAACCCCGCACGACCGATCCGTGAGGCGGCGGATGTCACTGGCTCTGTGTCACAGGCAAGGGCTACGTCCAAATCTGACGTAGCCACTGGCTCTACGCCGACTCGCTGTCGCGCCAGTTCCCGGACATCCATGTGGATCCGGACGTTCTTTATGTGGACGAGGGTTCGGTGCTCGCCGCTGCCGGCAGTGCGGCGGGTGTCGATCTGTGTCTGCATGTTGTGCGGCTGGACTACGGGCCCAGGGCGGCGAACGCCGTCGCGCGACGCCTGGTCACTCCGCCGCACTGGGCGGGCGGGCAGGCTCAATTCGTCGAACGCGCCGTTGCTCCGGCGCATGAAGGAGCGTGTCTTGGTCCGCTGTTCGATCGCATGCGAAGCCGGCTGGGCGAACCCCAGCCGCTGTCGCGCCTGGCACGCGGCGCGGGCATGAGCACACGGACTTTGCTGCGCCGCTTCAAGGCTGTGACCGGGAAATCGCCGGGCGAGTGGCTTTCGGAGGAAAGGCTGGAGCAGGCACCCGAGTGACGGTCTTGGCAAGAGAGGCCAGGGCGCGAAGGGATAAGAATTTCATCACAAGGATGATATTTCAGATCACCTATTTGGTTTTCGTTGATGTTTGGCGTGGAGGGTTCTAGCCTTTACCCAGGCACGGCATCGGACACGCACCGGGGCCGGTCGCCATGATCAGGCATGAAGTTCTCGTGCCGCATGAGGGCTGGGAAATGAGGCAGGATGTACAGTTTGATGACCCGACCGAGGCGTTATCGGCGAAGGGGTTGACCGCTCATCTGGCAGATACGTGCCTGGCGCTGCACCAATCTGCCCTGCCCGGCCATGTCCTGCGGTTGGCCCGACATTGCCTGCTTGACTGGGCCGCCGTGACCATCGCCGGCACTAAGGAGCCGCTTGCGGGCATAATGGCACGCACGCTCGCCAGTGGCGAGGCGGCGGCCGGAGCGTGTTCCCTGGCCGGTTCGGCCGGGCGCGCGAGCGAGTTTCAGGCGGCGCTTTTGAACGGAACGGTGAGCCATGCCCTAGACTTTGACGACGTCAATGAGCGTATGTTGGGGCACCCTACAGTTGCCATTGCCCCCGCCGTTCTGGCGGTGGCAGAGCGCGAAGGGTTGTCCGGCGACGCGCTTTTGCGTGCCTTCGTCGGAGGCTATCAGGTGGCGGCGCGGCTTGGGGCAGCGATGGGTGAGAGCCATTATGCGCGCGGGTTTCATGCCACCGCCACAGTGGGGGCCGTTGGTGCGGCTGCCGGCTGCTCCATCCTGCTTAGGCTGGACGAGCGACAAACCCGTATCGCTCTTTCCCTTGCGGCAACGCAAGCCGGGGGGCTGAAGGCCAATTTCGGAACGATGGCAAAGCCGTTGCACGCTGGAAAGGCGGCGGCAAACGGGGTTCTTGCGGCCCGGCTTGCCCAGCAGGGTTTCACCGCACGAGAGGATGCGCTGGAACATGATCAGGGTTTCGGCTCTGCCATGTCGGACGATTTCCAGCCCGGGCGCGCGTTCGCAGCCGATGCACCCGAATGGGAGATCGAAGACAATCTCTTCAAGTTTCATGCGGCTTGCTACCTGACCCACAGCAGCATCGAGGCGCTGCGTCAGCTCAGGTCCCGCGAGCGGATCGAACCGGACGAGGTGGCGGCGGTAAGGCTGGATGTGCCCGCAGGGCATCGCAAGGTGTGCGACATTGTCACGCCGCGTAGCGGGCTGGATGTCAAGTTCTCGATCCGCCACCTCGCGGCTTTGGCGCTGTATGGCGAAAACACCTCGGCGCTTTCGCTGTATTCGGCGCAAACGGCGCATGACGAGCGCTATGTTGCGCTTCGCGAAAAGGTAACCCTGGTCCACGAAGTGGCTTCAAGCGGGTTTGGGGCAACGGTAGCTGTCGATCTTGCAGACGGGCGCACGGTAGTTGCCCACCACGACGTGGGGCAGCCCCTTCGTGATCTCGATGCCCAGGAGCGCGCGCTCCTCGAAAAGGCCCATTCGCTGGTTGTCCCGGTCTTGGGGCCAGACGCCGCGAAACGCCTGTTCGCTGCCATTGATGCGCTGGAGACCTCGGGTTCCGTTACGGACGTCATGTCCCTGATCGCCACCGCCTGAAAAGCCAAGGAACGAAAGAATTCGCATGTCCAAAACGATTGTCTCTGAGCTGCGCGCACGCGCAAAGCCCTGGCCTCGGGGAAACCGCTATGAGGATTTTCACGAAGGACAGGACTTTACCCATCACTGGGGGCGCACCTTGAGCGAGGCGGACAACACGCTCTTTACCGCGCTGACCATGCACTACAATCCGCAGCATCTCAACGTCGAGATCGCACGCGAGAACGGGCACATGCGGGGCATTCCCATGACGCCCATGCTGGTCTTCACAACCGTGTTCGGGATGAGCGTCGAGGATCTGTCGGAAGGGGGCGGTCCGTTCCTTGGGGTCGAGAATTGTGTTTATGGCGTACCGGTTTTCCCGGGCGACACGCTCAGTGCGACCAGCCGGGTCATATCGGTTCGTGAAAGCGCGAAGCGCCCTGATTTCGGCATCGTGACCTGGGCCACGCGCGGCACCAATCAGCACGGCGAAGAGGTCATTCGTTTTGAGCGGTCAAATCTGGTTAGCAGGCGCAAATCCGTGGAGGACTCGAGATGAGCTTGGATAAGGATGCCATCTCAGAGGATGGTCGCGGATATTTCACCGACGAACGCAAGATGATCCGCGACACAGCCCGCGAGTTCACAATGCGCGAGGTGTTGCCGGTCGCAAACAGGCTGGACGGGCCGGACGGGGAAATTCCGATGGATCTGCGCCAGAAGATGGCGGATATGGGCTATTTCGGCATCATGATCCCCGAGGAATATGGCGGGATGGGGCTTGGTGCCTTTGAGTACTGCCTGATCGCCGAGGAACTGGCGCGTGGCTGGATGTCGGTGGCCTCGATCATGGCGCGGGGGCAGGGGGGGCTGATCGGAGCGGCCCTGTCTGACGAACAGAAGCGCGAATATCTGCCGCGGGTGGTGCGCGGCGAGTTCCTCAGCGCCGCCGCGCTTTCGGAGCCGGGAACGGGCTCGGATCTGGCTTCGATTTCGTGCCGGGCAGAGCGGGATGGCGACGACTGGGTGCTGACGGGGTCAAAATACTGGTGCACCTTCGCCGATGGCGCGGATTATCTGGTCGTGTTCGCGCGTACCGCGCCGCCGCCTTCATCAAGGAAACGCTGGATGGGGATTTCGTGTTTCCTGATCGAGAAGGAGCGCGGCACCCTCCCCGAGGGCATTGCCGGCTCCAAGATACCGAAGATCGGCTATTTCGGATGGAATACCTTCGAGCTGTCATTCGACCGTTTTCCTGTGCCTGGCCGAAACCTTGTCGGCGAAGAGGGAAAGGCATTTCACTTGATGGCGCATGGCCTTGAGGCCGCGCGTGCCCATACCGCTGCCCGTTCGATCGGGCTGGCGCAAGGGGCGCTTGAGGATGCACAGGCCTATGCGCTTGAACGTGAACAGTTCGGCATGCCGATCGCCGAGTTTCAGGCAATCCGTTTCAAGTTGGCAAGGATGGCAACCGAGATCGAGGCCGCCAGGCAGCTTCTTTATTCGGTCTGCGCAGGGATCGATGCCGGCCAGCGGTGCAACAAGGAAGCCTCGATGGTGAAGTACTTCGCTTCGGAGATGTCGGAGCGGGTGACCTCCGAAGCGCTGCAGATCCTTGGCGGGGCGGGATACACAAAGCTGCACGCCGTGGAGCGCCACTGGCGCGACGCGCGCTTGACGAAGATTTTCGAGGGCACCTCGGAAATCCAGTTGCGCATCATTTCGGACAGCATGCTTGGCAAATCGGCCGTAGACCAGATGATTGCGGACCGGGCCTTCGAAAAACGCTGGGCCAGCAGCCCGAAAGACCTGTGAGACAGGTAAGGGAGAATTGAGCATGGCAAAGGGTTCCATCAGTGCCGCGCTGACCTCGCCGAACAATTATTTCGAGGACTTTGTGCCAGGAGATGTATGGCAGCATGCGCGGGGCAAGACCGTCACCGAAATGGACAATGTCTTGCTGACCAATCTGGTACTGAACACTGCCGAGGGGCACTTCAACGAGCACCTCATGCAGACGGCAGGAAAGGGGATATTTGCAAGAAGGGTCGTTTTCGGCGGTATCAATCTGTCGATCGTCATCGGGCTTGCCGCTCAGGACACCGGCGAGCAGGTCTTGCGGGAAGTCGCCATGGACAAGGTTCGTCTGAACCATCCGGTTTACCATGGCGATACGCTCTATGCGTTCTCCGAGGTTCTTGAAACCGCCGATAGCGACCGCGCGGATGCCGGCCTGGTCAGGTTCATGCATTTCGGCATTAATCAGGATGACGCGCTTTGTGTGCAGGCCGAGAGATTGGTGCAGATGAAGCGCCGAAGCCACTGGGCGGTTAAGGTTTCCTGAGCGATGGAGCGGGAAGCAGCAGCAACGGGGGTGCCACAGGGCGGTGCGCTTGAAGGGATCCGGGTCATTGACCTGACGATGATGCTCGCCGGGCCCTACGCCTCGATGATGCTGGCAGACCAGGGCGCGGATGTCATCAAGATCGAACCGCCAGGCGGTGACAAGACGCGGCAGATCGGTCCGCATCTTTCCGGGGCCAAAGGCCATGAGCACGGTGGCTTTGGAGGCTACTTTGCCTCGATCAACCGAAACAAGCGATCGGTTGTTCTTGACCTGAAGTCGGAACCGGGCCTTGCCGCGCTCAAACGCATGCTTTCGGACTCCGATATCCTGATCGAGAATTTCCGTTATGGCGTGATGGAACGGCTTGGGCTTGATGGCGGCACGCTCCAAGCGCTCAATCCGCGCCTCGTGCATGTCTCCATTCGCGGGTTTGGCGACAAGGCGGGCGGGGTCAGCCCCTACCGTGACTGGCCCGCCTACGATCCTGTCAGCCAGGCGATGGGCGGCATCATGGGAATTACAGGCCCGGTGCCGGGCGGCATCCCAACCAAGATCGGGCCCGGTATCGGCGACATCGCACCGGCTATGTTTGCTGCCTTCGGCGCGCTGGCGGCTACCTTTCGCGCTCACCGAACGGGGAGGGGCGAACGCGTCGACATCAGCATGGTCGACAGCGTGCTGGCCCTTTGCGAACGGATCGTCTTTCAGTATTCCGCAACCGCCCGGGCGCCGGGGCCGGAAGGAAACGGGCACCCGCTGCTATGTCCCTTCGGCCTGTTCGAGGCTTCGGACGGATTCATCACCCTTGCGATCCCGAACGACAAGTTCTGGGGCGTTTTCGTGGCATTGATAGGAAAGCCCGAACTGGCAATAGACAAGCAGTTCGCAACAAACTCGGCGCGGCTGGAGAACGCGACCAGAACCGTCGAAATAGTCTCGGACTGGACAAGCAAGCGCAGCCGCGCCGAGATCACCGAAGCGATCGGTGGCAAGGTACCCTTTGCGCCGGTCATGACGGCGGCCGATATTTTCGCCGACCCGCATTTTTCGTCGCGAAACATGATTGTGGAAACCGCGTTTCCGGGAACGAAGCGCAATCTGCACATCGCAAACTCACCCGTCGTAATCGAGAATCTTGCATGCGGCGTGCGCACGCGTGCGCCGATGACGGGTGAGCACACAGCAGAAGTCTTGCGGGAATTCGGCTTCGATGCCGACGCTGTGTCGGCACTTGCTGTGCAATTTGGCACATCGCGCCCGGATTCACGATAGCGAAGAGAGGAAAGACAGAAAATGACAAACCGACCCAGACGACTGCGTCGTTGCCAGCTTTCGGTGCCTGGTTCGAGCGAGAAGATGATGACCAAGGCGGCCGCGCTTGATGTCGACTTTGTCTTTCTCGATCTTGAAGATGCCGTGGCACCGCAGGAAAAGCGCGCAGCACGCAAGAAGATCATCGATGCGCTGAACAATCTCGATTTCGGGCGCTCGGTTCGCTGTGTGCGGATCAACGATCTGACAACGGAATATGCGGCCGAGGACATCATCGAGGTGATGGAGGGCGCGCGCGAGAACCTCGATGTCATCATGCTGACCAAATGCATGGGGCCGGATGACATTACCTTTTGCGACAAGCTGATGTCCCAGATGGAGTTGAAACTCAGGCAGAACAAGCGGATCGGGCTGGAAGTGCTCATCGAAGAAGTCGAAGCTATGCAGAGAGTTGATGAAATCGCCGCCGCTTCGGATCGGCTGGAGGCGCTGATCTTCGGGATGGGCGACTACTCGGCCTCGCAGGGGGTGAGCATTGCCGATATCGGTGGCGACAACGGTTATCCTGGTGATATCTGGCACTATCAGCGCCAGCGGATGACCATCGCCGCCCGGGTCAATCGGATCGACGCCGTGGACGGGCCGTTTGCCAACTTTACCGACCCGGAAGCCTATCGCGAGGAATGCCGGCGAGCCATGATGCTGGGGCTGGTGGGGAAATGGGCCATTCATCCGGCTCAGATCGAAATTGCCCAGGACGTGTTCTCGCCCCGTGCCGATGAAGTCGATTTCGCACGCAGGATGCGGGCGGCGTTTAACGATGCGCTGGCCAGGGGCCAGGGCGCCGCACAGTTTGAAGGGAAGATGATTGACATTGCTTCCGTGCGGATCGCCGATCGTATCATTGAACGTGCGAAATTGATCGGGATGTGAGCAGGGTTCTTCCAAGTGAACCGCAACAAGCGAAGAAGAAAGAAATGACCCAGAAAAACGATACAAGCTCGCGTGCAATCCCTGATCCCGATGGCATCCATCAGAAACGTCTGGATGGCAAGGTGGCACTTGTAACCGGTGCCGGCCAGAATATCGGTCAGGCGATTGCACTGCGTTTGGCCGAGATAGGCGCTCGGGTCATTGTCAATGGCCTGACGCGTGAAAAGCTGGATGGAACAGTCCGGATGATCGAAGAGGCCGGCGGCGCTGCTCATGCGATTGCTACCGATATCTCCGATCCGCAGGCCGTCACCGAGATGATCGCCGAGGCCAAGGGCACGTTCGGCGGCATTGATATTTCGGTTTCGAATGTCGGACGCAGGTTGCACATGCCTTTCGATGAGATAACAGTCAGGGACTGGGATGAATCGATCCGCATCAACCTGTCGGCCGCCTTCTATATCGCACGCGAAGTCGTTCCCGGCATGAAGGAAAAGAACTGGGGCCGGATCATCCACGTCTCGGGCTATGACGGATTCACCGGGCATCTTGTCAATCGCGCATACAATATCGCGGCAAAGTCCGGGCTGCACGGTTTTTCCAAGGCACTAGGCAAGGAGCTTGGCCCATATGGCATCACCGCCAATACCCTGGTGCCCGGTGCCATCAATACCGAGCGGGACTGGTCGCAATACCCCGGCACGGTCGTCGAGGACGTCCGGCAGGCAATTCCGGTTCGGCGTTGGGGCAGTGTCGACGATCTGGCCTATGGCGCGGTTTATCTTTGCACGACGGGCAGCTTCGTCAACGGCCAGGCCCTGCATCTCAATGGCGGTGAATTCATGTTCTGATTGCTGTGACCAGACGCCGAATGATGGGCGCCGGAAAGGCGAAAACTGTTTGAGCGCCAGCTTCAGCTTTCAAAGCCACGCTCGAATTCCCGCACCTTTTGCAACAATGTGTCACGCAGCCACTCACGGTTCGGATTGAGGCGGGTCAGGGGGCCACCAATGCCGATGGCCAGACTGCGGCCGGTCTTTGGTAAATTCATCATGGTCGATATGGTGCCGACTTCTGATGTGACTATGCCGAATGTCTCGAAATAACCCTGTTCCCTTGCCAGGCGCACATCGGCAAGTATCTCGTTCTCGGGGCGTTTCAATCCGTGCTCCGGTTGTTCGACATTGAACCGACGAACCAGGAGAGTGACGGCTTCGTCTGTCATCTGGGTCAGCACCATGATTCCAAGTCCGCAGCTTTGCAAAGGGCGGATCTGGTTGACCGGCAAAGCGAAGCGCAGCGCATGCGGTGATTCGGTTATCGCAACGTAACGCAGGAAGAACCCGCTGCGACAGCCCAGAAGCGCCGCTTCGCCCGTTATTTCCGAAAGGTCGTGCAGCAACTCGTTAACGGCTTCGACCCCTCTTGGCATTCCCAGCGTCCAGTTCCCGAGAAATGCAAGCCGCTCGGAAGGTTCGAACGCCCGGCTGCCCTCCATCCGGTTCAGGTACCCCATCGAGAACAAAGACTGGACGAGTGAAGACACGCTGGATTGCGGCAGACCGAGCTCATTGACGATCTGCTGGATGCTCAATGACGTTTGCTTCTTGTCGAAAAGCTCGAGGATCTGGATGACCCGGATAGCGGACTTCACCATTGTGCTTCTCCTGGCACCTGCCGGATGGCGAACTATCACATACATGATGATTTTCATCAAGAGAAAGATGGACGGGGCGGTGGCTGTTTGGAATAGTGTCGTCATGCCGGGTCGATGAAGGAGGGGGGCGCCTGGACAAAGGCACCACTTTCGAGCCGGCCATCAATATGTCAGTGCGCAGAAATCTGCGGCTGCAGAGGAGGAAGAAATCATGTCGTATCTCTCAAAGGCAGCTTTGTTGGTCGCAACTGCGAGTTGGGTTTCTGTTGCCAGCGCCGAGACCTTGTCCCTTACGCATCCGTCGCCGCCCGGTTCGGCTTCGGGCCAGGTGCTGCAGGAATGGGCACAGCAACTCAACGAAGCTACCGATGGTGGGCTCAATATCGAGTTCTACTGGCAGCAAGCGTTGTCGAGGCTTGGCGACAACCTCGATGCTGTCGGCAGCGGCCTTGCCGATATCGGCCTTATCGTGCCTGCGTATCATCGGCAGCAACTGCCACTGGCGTACTTGTCTTCCACGGCAACCGGGTCCGGCGATCCGTACGTCATTTCGAGAGCGTGGAATGAAACCCGCGAGGCTTTCCCGGAGATTCAGGAGGAAGAGGCGGCCAGAAACCTGCACTTCCTTGCAATCGAGTCCATCGGGCCGGTTTTGCTGATCGGAAACCGGTTTTATGTGACCCCGGATGACTTTCAGAACGCGACGATGCGTCTGGCAAGCCACTATGCGTTTGCCGCGCAGTCTGCGGGTTGGCCGGTCAATCCGGCCCGTATCCAGGCCCCGGAAACCTATACTTCGCTGGAAAGAGGCACGATCTCAGGTGCGGCGAGCTATGCCGACCAGATCCTTCCCTTCCGCCTTAACGAAGTGACCGACTACCTGACCCTGATGGGCCTCGGCCAGCACGCGAACATGTACTACATCAACCGCGCCAGGTGGAACAGTCTCAGCCCGGAACATCAGGAAGCAATCACGCAGTCCCTGCCGGACCTGAACACCGCTTTCGCGCGGCTTCAGATCCAGGAAGCGCAGGGCGTGTTCGATGCGATCGAGTCAGATCCGGTTTACCCCGTTCAGATCTATGCCCTGACTGCTGAAGAGCGCGAGACCTGGGCCGAGGCGCTTGCCCCGTCCTATGAGAACAATGTCGCGCAGGCAGCCGCAGTCAACGAGGCGGCAACCGAGATCGCCGAAGCCTTCATGGGCCGGGTCGACTCATACGCCGCGCAACTCGAGGACGAGGGTTACCCCTGGTAACATCCGATGCGTTCGCCGCTGGGACTTGTCTCGGCGGCGAACGGATGACCTGCGCTGTCAACGCCCGGCGATCATCAATTGGCTGAGCAAAGAAGGTAGAGACCAGGAAGCCTCCTGCCATGTTCACATACATGATCTACAATAAGTTCCTGCTCCAGCCCGAGGTCTTCTGGGCCTCTCATCATCTGGGCATGCTTTGGGGGTTGGCGATACTCTTTGACCTCATGCTTGCCCTTGTTCTTTATGTTGCCGTCAATGCGGCACTTGCCTCGGGGACGGGCAGCAATGCGACTTCGGCGCGAGAGCGGCTATTGGCGCTCTCACGAACGCTGGTACGGCTTGACCGGTTGATACTTGTCATCGCCGGCGTTTTCCTAGCCGCGATGGTGTTGACAACCTTCATTTCGGTTACCGGTCGGGCAATCTATCGTCCGATACCCGACGACATCACGCTCGCCGAATGGTTCATGGTTGCTGTCGTTGCGCTGATGCTGGGAACGATCCAGGGCCGTGAAGAGCATATCGAGGTCACGGCAATTTCCGACACGCTGTCTTACAGGTTCAATCTATGGCTGCGCCTTCTCGGCCTCGTTATAGGAATACTTGCAGTCGGAAGGCTGGGCTACGTTGCCGTTGATCGTTTTCCGGGCAGTTTTCTTGAGATTACCTATGGTTCGATCTACCAGCTTCCCGTCTGGCCTGCGCGATTTGTGTTCGCTGTCGGAATAGGCTGGTGGTTGGCCAGAATAGCGATGCAGTTCGTATTGATGCCGGCCGCCATCCGCTCGTGGCGTCGTAGCGATGTCGCCTGGCTGGATCTTTCTCCTCTCATCTCCCGGGACGGCATGGGTGAACCGGAGGCCGTGGAAGCGGTGTTGGATCTAGAGGCTAATTCCGAGAAACGGGGAGATGACCGTGGAGCGTGAACTGATTGGCGGGCTTGGCGTTCTCTTGATGATAGCCTTGCTGTTTCTTCGCGTGCCCGTCGCATTTGCCATGCTGCTTGTCGGATGGGGCGGCATATCTGTTCTTCGCTCGACGGGCGCGGCAGATGCCGTGCTTTCGGCCGACACTTTCAGAATGCTGTTGAACTTCGATCTGACCACGATCCCCAGCTTCATGCTCATGGGGTACATCGCATATGTGGCCGGGTTCACTCGCGACGTATATGAAGCGGCACGCCAGTGGTTTGGCCGGCTGCCCGGCGGTTTGGCAGCCGCCTCGACGATTGGCTGCGCATCGTTTGCCGCAGTATCGGGCTCCAGTCTCGCGACTGCCGCCGCAATGGGCAAGATCGCCGTCCCCGAGATGCTTAGGCAGGGTTACGACAAGGGGCTAGCAACCGGAGTCGTGGCCGCTTCAGGAACACTGGGTTCGTTGATTCCGCCAAGTGTCCTGATGATCCTGTATGCAGTGTTTACCCAGCAGTCGATTGCCCTGCTGTTTCTCGCCGGCATCATTCCGGGGATCTTGTCTGCTGCGATTTATATCGCCATGATTCAGACGCGGGCCTACATAAACCCTAAGCTGGCGCCGGGCATGCCCGACCGGATATCGTTTCGTCAGAAGGTCTCGGCGATGAAAGGGGCATGGGCGATTGGCCTGTTGTTCCTCATGGTTATTGGCGGGATCATGCTGGGGGTCTTTACACCCATGGAAGCCGGAGCGATTGGCGCAACTGGCGCTTTTCTCATCGCGCTCTTCGCCGGCCGGCTGACAAAAGAAAAGGTAACGCTCGCCTTTATCGACACGCTTCGCCAGACCGGCGCCATCTTTGCGATCATTTTCGGGGCCATCGTCTTTACACGCTTCATCGCCCTGTCCGGTGTCGGGCAGTATCTGGCCGATGTGGCGTCACTGATGAGCGACCGTGCCATCTTCGTCATCATTGCACTTTCGGTAATTTACCTGATTCTCGGCACTTTCATGGGGCCGATTGAAATCATGCTGATCACCTTGCCGATCGTGATCCCTGTGATGGACAGTTATGGTATTTCCTTGCTCTGGTTCGGGATCATCATGATCAAGTACCTCGAAATCGGGTTGATAACACCACCATTAGGATTCAACGTGTACATGTTGAGTTCGGTGGTCGGACGGCAGGTCCCGATCGCAACGATCTTCCGGGGGGTCACCTGGTTTCTTGCGATGGATATCGTGACCTTGGCATTGCTGATCGGCTTTCCGGCAATTTCGCTTTTCCTGCCTGACGTTTACATCACTTGGACATCGTTCCTGCGGGTCGAAAACCTGGGGGCGATGGAGGCGATCTGGCTTTGGATAACCGGGAGCCTGCCTTCGGGCTGAAAAGAGTCGTTGCTGTCTCAAGCCAGGAAAGCGTAGCGGGAAACGCCAGCTTCAAACGGTCCGGTTTGCAGGTGTCATGCGATTCGACGGCTGATCGGCTACCAGCGCCGCAGACTTGAAGGTCCCTTTGCAGACAGGCATCACGCTGTCGGCCCAATGCTGCCGCCGCGCCGGCCTGGCGTGCCCGGTCGGTGGTGGGGCGGGCGCCTTCCACAATGCGGCAAGGATGCACGCAAACCAGACCTTCAAGAAACGCATCCTGTACCTCCATCACAACGAAAGTAACCTTGGCACCCTCTCCGTAACGGCAAACCCTTTATGGACCGGGGCAAGGTCAGTGTCCGAACTGAAAGCGGCATTCGGCTTGCGCCGATGCGCCGGATGCGACCTCTCCGCTCCAGGGCTGAAGCTGATCTGCGATTGTGCGTCCTGTCGTCATATTCGCTTCGGCGGGTTCAAGCGTGATGCTGATCTGCCGCGCCCCTGCAGTGCCGGGCTCCAGAACCAGTTCGCCCCCGGCCGGCAAGGGAATTCGTTCGTGCAACCCGCTACTGATCTCATGCAGCAGCGTTACGGTTTGCTGGTCCAAGGCCCTTATGCTGAGATTCGCGCCAGAGACGGGCATGGGGTGGGTGCCGGCGAAAAGGCGAAGACGGGCGGGCACCCCACCGACACCCGGTGGCAATGCGGGATCGTGCAGAAAAACCGCCGCGCCACAGCCATCATCTGACTCGGGCGGCGGGCGGAGGAAAAGTTCGAGCCGGTCTGCACCACCAGGCCCGTGCGAATGCGGTATTGCCTGCCACAAGAGCCGATCGGCAGGGAACGTTCCTGCGGCGCGCGGCCAGTTGCCGGCAAGACGGCTCAGTATCGTATCCACACGCTGCCGCAGAAGGACGCAATCGGAGCCCGGGCAAACGGCCTGTCCGCTCAGCAACAGCGACAGCGAACTGCCCTGCCCGTAGCGCAGCAGCAGATGGGAAAGGCGATCAATGGTTTCAGCGGTGTCGGGGTCGCCCATCGCCAGGGAATGCGAGCCGGGTTGAAAGCGAAGCAGTGCCGGAGCATCAGCCCGCGCCGGCAGCATGTGCAATGTGGCCAGAAGGCAGGCCAGCAACGCGGTGACGAGCACGCCAGGCAGCGGGAACATCAATCGCATGGTGCGAGCGCTCCTGTCGTTGTGAACCGGTGGATCAACGCACCCGGCGCCATTGTCCTGAGCAGATTTTCGGCCACGCTCAGCCGCACTGCCGGATCCAGCGGGTCGACACGCGCGCGCAGCCGCGCTTCGAGTGTAGTCAGATCGAAGGGGCGGCCAGGACGCAAGAGGATCGCCAGCAGGTTCTCCTGCGCAGGATCGGTGATCCCGGCGATGAATCCGCTGACGTCACCGGGGGCATGATCGGCAGGAAGGATTGGTGCCAGCGGCAGGACCTTCACGCCGGTTTCACTGCCGACAGCAACAACCGCGGCCTGCATGCCCAGCCACCGCGAGGGTGCGTGCGGCGCGGTCACGAAACGGATGGCCAGGGCCTCGCCGGTGGCAAGGCGGGTCGCCGGGCCGGCAGGGCAGTCATGCAGCGCCTCGGGGATGCCCTGCGCACCGAGCCGGACCCTGAGCGGCGTGAGCGCGCTGGCACCATCGGGCAAGGTGACGGGCACGAAGCGGGCCTCGATGGGCCGCGCAAGCCATGTCCAGCCCCCGGCCAGCGCAATGCCAAGGAGCAAGAACAGAACCGCACCCCGCTTCAGCAGGGTTTCGGCCGGGTGGCGGGCAAGTCGCTGCGCAGATATCAGGGAAAGCGCGTCCGCCAAAGTGTCCACCACCCGCACCGCAATGCCCAGCCGCGCCAGTTTGGCCAGGGCGTCGGCGTGACGGGTCTCGACAGGGGTTCCATCCGGCTCAAGGCGCGGCAACAGCAGCATCGGCGGCACGGGCGCCGCGCCGGGCTGCCGGAATTCGGCCGCGATCAGCTTCAGTTTGCGGTCAAGATGCGCGATCGGCAGGATCGGAACGGCGCGATCATTGCCGCCCGAATCCAGCGCTCCCGTGGCGATGACTTCGCGTAGCGGGCTGTCGGCGCGCTGTAGCGCCAGCGCCAGCGCCAGACCCAACTCCGCGCTTCGTGCATTGGTTGGTGTCAGCCCGGGAACATCACCCGGATTGGCCACGCCAAGGCTGGTTCCCCTGGCCGCCAGCCATCCGCTGCGCCGCTGAGCGCAACGGCGCAGCGCGGCCCATGCCGTCTGCCCGACCTGGTATAACCCGTGATCGTTCAGTTCGCTGATCACCGGATCCAGCCCGGCCGGATGGGGCGGTGGCCGCTCGTTGCGTGCCACGGCGCGCAGCAGCGCTCCGCCGCCTACACCTACGACCGGGATAAGCACTTCATGGCTGACACCCGGCATTCCCGCGCCCCGTCTCATGGCGTAGGGGCCCCCTCGATCGAGACCCGCAAGCATGCCAGGGCCGCGCGGACCGCGTCACTGGCTTCAAGGATGATGCGCCCGCTGCCATGCTGGTCAAAGCCGAACCGGCGGTCGATCTGGCGATCATCGCTGATCAGACGCGCCCGCTGCCCGGCGCATTTTCGCAATGCGGCAAAGCCGAGGGCCTGAAGGGCAAGCTCGATCCGGTCGCCATCCACGCGAACCGACAGCAACACCTGCTGGCTGGTGTCACGCAACGGCTGATCCGGAAGCGCGGGGATATCCTCGGAGGCCGCTGCCAGAAGCCGGAAGTCGAACACGACTGCGGGTTGACGTTCGGCCAGATGGCGAACCAGCGCGCCCTGCAGAACCGCCGCCGCGGTCAGATCGAGACTGGATTTCAGTTTCTTCGGATCGGTGTTCATGGACGGGTGCTCCACTTGAGCATGGGCTGTTCACGCCGGCAGCTCGAGCCGGGCGGCTTCGATACGTGCCTGCAGGTCGTCAATGTATTCTGCCAGAGCGTCATCGAGATCGGCAATCGTGCCGATCAGGCCGGTACGCTCTAGCGCCTCGATCATCGGGATGCCCCTGTGCAGCAGGCCGACAAGCCGCAGTTCTGCGGCAGAAATCGTTCCGGATTCGCCGATCACTCGAAGAATGCTGTCAAACTGATCGGAATCCGCGACAAACTCTGCTTCGGGCTCGTCATCAGGCATGGCGGCGGGCGCGGATTGCGGCGCCTCCACCCGACGCAGCGCCTGGCCGATCGGCGAGTCCCACAACGCGCGCGCCGAGGCATGGCCCGGCACCGGATGACGGGCAAAGGCCGTTTCCCAGGCTGGCAGGCAGTCGCCCTCGTTTGCGGGCAGCGCGCCAAGGAACTTTCGCAGGGCACGCAGCCGGTTGACCGGAATTTCGCTGACCCAGTCAAAAGGGCACAGCCCCCTGCCCAACCCCAGAAGCTCCTGCACCGGGCGGTTGGCGGTGCGCAATGCATCGATCAGCACAGCACAGAAGGCGTTGAACTCGGGCCCCGGTGCCAGCTCGCGCAAGACCCTTGGCCTTTTGCCCAGCGGGTCCCAGACGGCGACGTCGATCGCCGTCCAGATGCTGATCTCATCGGCAACCGCCAGCCTTGCGGGCGTGGCATCGACATGGGGCGCGGGCTGGCAGCACAGCCACAGAACCCCCTCGCGCTCGCGGATCTTCAGGGCCGCGCTTCCCGGTTCGGGGTTGGCGGGAAGCCGTTCCAGGGCCTTGGCCAGGGCGCGCAGCTCCGCTGGCCAGAAAGGCGCAGCAGCGCCGCCATTGTCCTCGCCGTGATCGCCCTGGCGGCGCAAGTCGGCGGCAGACCAGAAATCTTCCTGGCCGCGCCGAACCAGAGCGATCAACACCAGATGCGCCACCGAACGATCGGTGCGCCCGCTCAGCCGCAGCGCCCGCTCGAACGTGGCCCTGAAATAGGCGTCGGCCGCTTCTTCGGGGCCCATCCGCCAGGCATAGGCCGGCTGATGCAGCAGCTTGCCGGCCATCTGCGGCTTGCCCAGTGTTCTGGTCAGCTCGGCATAAAGGAAGCCGGGGCGAAGGGTGTCCGGGTCCGCGGTTGCGGGCGGATTCAGCAGATGCGCCAGATGGGCGGCCAGCCTGTCGGATGGAAAAGGCACGCATTGTCTCCTTCAAGCCGGGCCCTTTGCGGTCTCAGGCGATGACCCGAAACCGAAGCCGCCTTTCGGCAAGCCTTGCGCGGTTCCCGGCGCCCTGGGCATCCATGAATCCCTCCAGCGCAGCCCTGCCGCCTTCGATCTGGTCGAAGCCGCCCTCGCCCCGGCGCAGCAATTCGGCGGGCAGGATCGGTCGCTGGCCGGCGCTGGCCAGGATCCGGATTTCATTGCGCCCCGGGGGGGCCGCAACCTGGAGCACGTAATCCGAACCCGGCGCCGGAAACTGCAGCCAGCGGTTTGCCGGCATCCGGGTTGACGGCGCGAAGCGGTTCGGACGAAGCACGGTTACACGGTTCAGGGCGTCGATGTTCAGAATTGCGACTTGCGCGTCCTGATTGACCCGCAGGAACAGGCTGACCACCTCGCCGACACTGTAACTGCGGCGGCGTTCGGCCAGACGGGCATCAAGGATCAGCGGTCCGTCCTGATGCCCGGCATGGGCCTGTACACACCCGGCCATGAGGCCAATTGCCGGCAAGGCTGTCAGTCGCAGCGCGAACTGGCGCCGCGTCAGGGGAAAGGGATGATCGGTCATTTCGGCGAGCCTCTTTTCTACCGCCGCGAATTGCGGCTGCTACCCGGCTATATCGGGATGGTCGGGAAACAGGCGTCAACGGCTGCGGGTACGGTAGGCCAATGAGCCGATGGCGTAGCGCGGCTGGCGCTCGAAGCCTTCGGGGTCCATGATCGGCCGGCGCAGCCGGTCGCGCAGTTGCAGCAGCCAGTCGGCCGAGAGGTCGGGGCCGGTGACAATCAGGCTGCGGCTTGCCGGTGCGAGGTCGGACAGATCGACCGGGTCGGCGGTGACGACGGCAACCAGAACGCCATCGCCCAGCGGCGGCTGAACCGTGAAGGCAAAGCCATAGGTCGCGTCGGGCAAACGAATCGGCCGGCCAGAGCGAATCCGGTCACCGCCTGCCCCGAAAACCTCGGCCGCCGCCACGCTGAACCGGTTCGGGAAAAGCTGGGTCATCTCGCCCCTTGGGTTTATGTCCAGAAGCGTCAGATAGCCGTCGAAACTGGCTTCGGCGATGAAGCTTACCCGGTCGTCCTCAAGAAGCGGGCCATCCGGTTCGATGCGCAAGACTACCTCTGCCGCTTGCGCGGTGGCTGCATCGGTCGGTGGTGCGGCGGCGGCGGGTGGTTCAAGGGCCGATGTGGCCAGTTCCGCGGCCCCGGGCACGGATGGTGGCGAGCTGCCCGCAAGGCTTGCCGCCACCGGTGCAACCTGCAGGCTGCGCGCGACCTCAAGCGTCGGTGTCAGGGACAGGCAATCCGAAATCGCGTTGCAGGCCCGCAATGAGGCATCCAGCAGCCAGTCATGCAGCGCCAGATGCGTGACGGCTGCCGCGTCGCCATTGGCATTGGCCGCACCTTCCAGCCCGTCCAGAAAGGCCGTGGTGAACACACCGGAGAAGGCACCGTCGCGGTTGATTTCCCAGGCCGGCTGTGTGGCGCTGGCTGCCGACCAGACCGTCCGGCCCGGGCGCGACTCGATCAAGACCGCGCCGGGCGCCGGCGCCCCGGCCGAACGGCTGACCGAACCGGTCGGCGCCGAAGCCGGGTGCCGGAAAGTCCGCATCCTTGCCGCGGGGTCTGGGGGCGCAGCGCTGCGGGTGATATCGCCCGAATAGCAGGAATCGACGATCACCGTGACATTGCGGTCGTTCAGCCGGTCCAGCAGGGCGGCAAGCTCCTTGTCGCGGATGAAGTCCTGAAGCTGGGCATCATTGTTGAAATGGCTGTCGAAAGGAACCAGAACCTGATCGCGCGCATGGGGGTCGGTCTGGCTGCGGACATGGCTGCCATGCCCGGCAAAGAACAACAGCGCCCGCTCGCCCGGCTGCGTCCCGGCAATCAGCCACTCCTCGATTGCGGAAAGGATTGCCGCGCGCGTTGCCGCGCCATCGGTAAGCAGCAGCACCTGTTCTTCCGTGTAGCCCCCGTCTGCTGTCAGATATGTTGCAATGCGCTGAGCATCGGCAACCGCACCGGCCAGAGGGGGGATATGCGGGTCGCGCTCATAGGCGTTGATCCCGATCACAAGCGCCCTGTCGGCAAGCGTGGCGGATGGTGCGGCAAGACCGAGGATCAGGCCCAGAACGGCAAGCGATCGAGCAAAGGGTCCTGGGGGCGAGTGGTGGCGCATCGGCATCTCCTTAACGCGGGGCGGTATGAACCGGCAGAACGGCGATCCGGTGCCGCCCCTCGGCCAGGGTCTGGGCCAGAGCCTCGGCCAGAAGCGGGCTGTGATCAGCTTGCCGGCGCGGGTCGAGCTGCCGCAACTGGCGATGCAGCGACGCTTGCGGCGCATCGCTGGCCAGGACGATCAGCAGATCGGTGCCATGCGGGGCGGTCACTGCAAAATCGAGCTGCATCGGGGCGGAGGGATCAACGCTTTCGGGGTCGCCTGGCAGCGGATAGAGCAGCTGCGCCGCCCCGGTGCCGTTGAGCACGATCATCGTCAGATAGGGCTCGTCGCGCGGCGGCAGGCTCAGCGTCACCTGCTCGCCCCAGCGATGCAGCGCCCCCTCGCCCCTCGGCCCGGTCAGCCGCGCGGCCAGCGGCGCGGCGCAGCCCGCAAGCTGCTCCAGCGTTCCCGAAAGCCGCCAGCGCGCGGCCAGCGCGCGGGCCTCGTCACCGCTCAGCGGGCGCCCTTCATGGGCCGGCATCTCGGCGCCCCGGTCTCCGGTCGGCGTATAGGCCAGAAGCTGTGGCCGCGCGGGATCGGCCATCAGGGTCAGCCCGGCCGCCGCCATCGTATCGACCTGGCGCAGCTCGGGCAATTCAAGCAGCCCCGCGGCTGCCACCTGCGCATCCGGCGCAATGTGCACCGCAAGCTGCGCCGGCGTGGCCGCCAGCGCCGCGGCGCTGCACTGATCGGCGCTCTGTGTGGCGGCGACCGGGGTGATCACCCGGGCCAGCAGCGGACGATCATCGCCGCCGGCGGTGCCGAAATCAGGGTAGACCACCTGCGGGAATTGCCGCGCACCTGACAGGGTTCGCACATTGGCATCGATGAAATCGGCCAGCTCGCCCCTTGTCAGCACCCCGTCGCCAGCGGCATCGGCGCGCCCGCGCAGCGCCTGGGCAAAGCTCACGCTCAGCGCCCCGCGCCACTGCCCACCGATCACGATCTCGGGCACCACCAGATCATCGAGCGTGGCGCCCAGATAGACCTCGTGCTCCAGCACCGCCGGCTCGCCGCCCTCGGCGCGCCGGGCCGGGGGGACCAGATCATCGGTGACCGGCCCGTATTGCGCAAACCGCACCGACGAGACCGCGTCGGGCAATTCCACGGTCCGGTTGGCGGTGCCGCTGTGGCAGCTGTCGAAAACCAGCACCACGGTATAATCCGACAACTCGCGCACCAGGGCGCGCCATTCATGGTCAAAGATGCGCTGGTAGTTGTGCGGCGCCTCGGGGCGAAAGCCGCCCAGCAGCGTGACCTCGGAAAACCCGTCGGGCTCGGCCACCAGATCGGTGGTCGGCTCGCGCCCGCCATGGCCGGCATAGCTGATCACGATGCTGTCGCCAGGATCGGCGCGCCGGGCGATGTCGCGGATGGTGGCGAAGATGGCATCGCGATGGGCGTCTTCATCCAGCAGCAGCGCCACCTCCACCGCGCCGGCCTCGCGCAGCGCCGCGGCGATGTCGCGCGCATCATTGACCGCCCCGCGCAGATCCAGCAGCGAGCCGCCCTGCGCCTGATACCGGTCGATGCCGATGGCCAGCCCCCAAAGCCGCCCCTCGCCCTCGCTCTGCGCCTGCGCGGGCAGGGCGAGGATGAGGAACACAAGGGCGGCGAACAGGCGGGTCATGGCGCGGTCCAGATGCGGGCGGTGTTGTCGCGTGAGGCGGTGACGATCCGCCGCCCGTCGGGCGAGAAGGCAGCGCTGCGCACGGCATCCGTATGCCCGCTGAGCGTGGCGATTTCGCGCCCGGTCCCGGCATCCCAGATGCGCGCGGTGCCATCATATGAGGCGGTGACGATCCGCCCCCCGTCGGGCGAGAAGGCGGCGCTGACCACCCATTCCGTATGCCCGCTGAGCGTGGCGATCTCGCGCCCGCTCCCGGCATCCCAGATGCGCGCGGTGTCGTCGAGCGAAGCGGTGACGATCCGCCCCCCGTCGGGCGAGAAGGTGGCGCTGAGCACTTCACCCGTATGCCCGCTGAGCGTGGCGATTTCGCGCCCGGTCCCGGCATCCCAGATGCGCGCGGTGTCGTCGAGCGAAGCGGTGACGATCC